>JAQIBE010000250.1 GCA_027859235.1 Desulfobulbaceae bacterium | reverse complement strand
CCCGGCAGGGCTCATAACTGAGTGCGAATGGAAGCCTAACGTTATGGAATTTAAAGGAAATGTGGTTCGCCACGTCGAACATCTTGACATACCTTCTCATGGAAGCGTAGACTCCGTTGTAGCAATTTATGCAGGGCCCCTTATGCAGCTATGGGCATCTCGTTGGTCATGTTATTTTTTTACAACTGCTTAGACTTTTTATGAGGTCTCATCCCTTTCCGCAAAAACTGATCTGGCAAGAGAGATGATGTGAATTGAGTTGTTCATCGTTGCCCTGTGTCCTTTATCTCTTTCATGACCCGCGACAGGGGGAGGCTGGATAATGCGGTAAAAAGGGCGACGCCGCCAAGAATGATTGCCAGTCGTGTCCAGGATTGGCCGAGCTGCTGCCGTTCAATGGCTAAGACATAGATTGTTCTCAGCCACTCCAGTGAACCGAGCACAAGACAGGCCTGGGCTAGACGAAGAGCTGCGTTGGTGCGGATGAGTAAGAGTAGGGGCAGGAGCAGGGAGATGAAAACAAGGGGTAATATTCCTGCCCTGTAAAAATGAGCCCCAAGGAGGAGGCTGCTTATTATAAAAGGAAATACTTGCAGAAACTTCATGTCTTATCTCACGGAAAGGGTGATGTAAGGGCAATGGACATTGTCGTTCACTGAAGAGGCGGCCTTTACCCTGTGTGTTTGTTGGCAAGTTGGCCGCAGGCGGCAGAAATATCATCACCACGACTGGTTCGGATAAACACGGTATACTCCATGTCCCGGAGAATTTTCTGAAAGGCAAGAACGCGATTATTTGCCGGCTTTTTATAGGGTAATTCCGGCGCCTCATTGCATGGCAACAGGTTGATTTTACAGGGGATTGGCCGAAGCAATCTGCCAAGCTTCCTGGCATCTTCATCCGAGTCATTAATGCCTTTAAGAAGAATGTACTCGAACATAATTCGTTTGCGTTTCTGCAGGGGGAACTGTTTGCAGGCGTTGATCACGTCGCTAATGGAGTATTTCTCATTAATCGGCATTAACTGTGAGCGGGTTTCGTCATCGGCGGCATGGAGTGATATGGCAAGATTCACTTCAATTCTCTGACCCAACTCTATGATTTTTGGCACAAGACCACAGGTGGATACGGTTGTTCTTCGTCTTGAGACGCTGAGCCCTAAATCATCCATGAGTATTTCAAGGCTGGTAATAAGATTCTCAAAATTTGCCAGCGGTTCTCCCATGCCCATGAACACCAAATTGTTTACAGTGCCCATATTCATGGACTGAAGATCCTCCTGAACGGCACAGATCTGGCCAACAATCTCAGCAGGATTCAGGTTTCTGGTGAATCCCATGGTGCCTGTCAGACAAAACTTACAGCCCATGGCGCAACCTACCTGGGATGACACACAGAGGGTGTTTCGATCCTCCTCTGGGATCAACACACTTTCAATGATATGGTCATCACTTAAGGTAAAGCCATACTTCATTGTGCCATCTGCAGAAGTTTCTTTGATGGTGTAGGGCAGGGTGGATATGGTGGCAATGGTCTCAAGTTCCTCTCTGAATTTCTTTGATATATCAGTCATTTGACTAAATTCAGTGATTCCCGGGCGATACAGCCAGGCAAAGATCTGTCGGCCTCGATAGGTTGAATGGCCCCTTGAGGTGATCCATTCGATAAGTTGTTTGCGGCTTAATGTTTTGAAATCAATCATTATTTTTTTTAGATCGGCGTTGACACTCCTGATGAGGAGTTTTAATTTGTTGTTATCTAGCTGAAGTTGCAATAGGAATGGCCTTTTACCCCTCTTGCCCTTTGGAGTCAACATACATCATGTAGTCTTGTGGAATTAGATATGGAGAAGATGATAGCTCTGAACGTTGTAATCTTACTATTACTTGTTGGTTGTGGTGGTGTGTCATCTCTTCACAAGCCGCCGTCCCCTGTCATCGTGGAATCATTTACTACAGAAGCGGTCTTTAAAAATCCAGAATCGATTTTGTTTGATCCTGTTACCCGGCAACTCTTTGTAACAAATGTTAATGGGGATCCGCTGGCTCACGACGGCAATGGTTTTATCTCTAAGGTGGCGATTAACGGTGACATTCGCGATCTCCACTGGATCACGGGGTTGAATGGGCCTAAGGGGATGACACTCATGGGTGATCTTCTCTATGTTGCTGATATTGATCAGCTGGTCATTATTGATATTACCAATAATAATAAGACTATTATCCCTGTTGCCAACGCGGTTTTTCTCAATGATGTCACCCATGATGAAGCGGGCAGGGTCTTTATTTCCGACATGGTCACCCATACGATTCATATTTATCATGATGGTGCTGTTTCTATATGGTTAAAGGATGAGCAGCTCAAATATCCCAACGGTTTACACGTTAAGAATGGTCAGTTATACGTTGCATGCTGGGGCGGGTCTCAGAGTGACAGGGCTGGGGATCTGCTCTCTGTTGATCTCAAGACCCGCGACATATCCATAGTTGCTGAGCAACTC
Organism: Desulfobulbaceae bacterium; assembly: GCA_027859235.1. GTDB lineage: Bacteria > Desulfobacterota > Desulfobulbia > Desulfobulbales > SURF-16 > JAJRUT01. The sequence goes on along the minus strand of JAQIBE010000250.1, from coordinate 45,097 downwards.
GGGAATCTCGACGGGGTGGCCCATTATGCTGATTTTTTAATCGTCACGGATTATATGGCCGGCAAACTCTTGCTTGTTGATCAAGGAGGAAATATTTTACAAGAAATAAGGCTCAGAACTGGTGCTGCTGACCTCTGTGTTCTGCCAGAGGATTGGGAGATCATTGTTGTGCCAATGATGCAGGATAATTATCTTCAAGGATTTACGATTCAATTGGACGAGTAGTGCTGGTCATAAAAAAAGTGGTGTGTTCCCTGTAAACTGCGATATAATTTCAACTAAGCAGTTGTGAAAAAGTAACATACCCAACGAGATGTCCACAGCTGCCTGAGGGGGTATAAAGAAATTGCTATAACGGAGTCTGCGCTTACCCGGAGTCTACGCTTACCTAGTCAACATTCTTAACGGCCCCTAAACCCCTTAACTCTCAAAATGAGCCTGTTCCATGTCAGCAGAAGATGAAGAAAATAAAATTTATGACTTAACCCGGGTTGAGGATGTCTTCGCCTGCCTTGAGATAACAGCCATGGCCCAGGCCGCTCTGGAAATGACTGAACCGGAAATTGCCGCTGGTCTTGAAAAAGTAACCGAGGCCTTAGGTGCCCTTTCCATTACCATTGAAATGGGTGATCTGGTACAGGTTGTTGAAAAGGTTGTGGAGGTGGAAAAGGTGGTTGAAACCGCCGGTCCAAAGCCTGGGCAAAGCGGACCAATAAATGATCTGGTTGATTTGACCGATGATGAATACGATGATTCCATTATTGACATTCTCACCGGTGAAAAGATCAGGTGACACCGGTATTATAATCTTCGCATATGTTCAGGGCGAAGCTGTTTTCCTCCCTGCTGTGCCACGTTAATCTCCCTCAATATTCTGTCCTTGTCCCGCGGCAGTCTACAGCTTATCTCCAGATAATTAGAGGCATGGTTGGCGTGAAATTGCGATCGCTCCACATTGATGTGTTCCACCATTGTCTGCAGCTCAGCCAGCATACCCGCTGGGTCTGGAAGGGTAAATGATCCGTTGCGGATGGCATGCCAGAGGGGTGTATTTTCCATAACCATGAGGGTGAGTGCTGCTATCTGGTTTGGCTGCATCCGGGAGATAACAAGACCGGTATCCCTGGCATGGTCTGCTGATCCCTCTGTCCCGCCAATGCCGAGCAGAACGGTGACGGATAAAAATAAGCCGGCACCCCGCACATGGGCTGCGGCTCTGATCATTTTCGCAGAATCAGCCCCTTTGCGGATAGTGTCTAAGACGTGATCATTCCCTGACTCGAGCCCCATATATACACGTGACAAACCAAAATGTTTCAGTTCCTGAAGCTGTGCTGTTGTTTTGGACAAGATCGCCTTGGCATTTCCGTACAGGGTGACTTGTGTGACCCACGGCAGATGCTGGCGTATGCCCTGCAGAATTTGGATCAAGCGTTGCTGGGAAAGAATAAGGACGTCACCATCCGCCAGGAACACCCTTTTTTGTCGCTGACAATGGGCTGCGGCAAAGCCAATATCCGCAGACACGGTTTCCTCATCCTTTATGCGAAAATCCACATCCTTATAGGCCCCGCAGAAGGTGCATTTGTTATGGGAGCAGCCCACGGTGACCTGCAGGATGATGGAGTTCCATTCAGATGGCGGACGAATTACGTTTCCTTCGTAATGCATGGCAATTTCTCTGTGGTTCAATAAAAACGCCCTGCCCTGGGAAAGGGAAGGGCGTAATACTGTCTTAAAACTATGGGAAATCAGCTGTTGGCTTTTGCAAATTCCTGCATAAAGGCCACAAGGTCAAGGACACCCTGTTGCGGGAAGGCGTTGTATATTGAAGCGCGACAACCGCCAATGGAACGATGACCCTTTAGACCATCAAGACCTCTTTCCGTGCCTTGTTTAATAAATTCAACCTCAAGTTCAGGGGTCGGCAGATTAAAGGTGACGTTCATTAAAGAGCGTGAGTCTTTCTGGGCATGCCCCTTATAAAATGGCGTGGAATCAATCATGTCATAGAGGATCGCGGCCTTTTCAGCATTTTTCTTGGCCATGCCGGCAACACCGCCATTGGCCTTCAGCCATTTGCACACCAGTCCGACACAGTACATGGCAAAGCAGGGCGGGGTGTTGAACATGGAATCTTTGGCCGCATGGGTCTTGTAGCGCAGCATGGTGGGCACGGTATCAGCAACCCGATCGAGCAGGTCTTCACGGACAATAACAAGGGTAACCCCTGCCGGACCCATATTCTTTTGGGCCCCGGCAAAAATTAAGCCAAATTTAGAAAAATCAATGGCACGGGACATGATGTCGGATGACATGTCGCTGATCAGCATCTTGTCTGATTTGGGTAATTCCTTAAACTGGGTGCCGTAAATGGTGTTATTGGAAACAAAGTAGAGATATTCACTGTCCGCAGCCACCGTGTAATCGCTATCACGGGGCACATGGTTGAACATGGAATCTTCCGCTGAATAGGCAACCTCAGCAGAGGCAATGATATTGGCCTCCTTGATCGCCTTTTTCGCCCAGGTGCCGGTGTTGAGATAGGTTCCCTTCTGGTTTTTTCCGAGCAGGTTCATGGGAACCATGGCAAATTGGGTGGAGGCGCCGCCCTGCAGGAAGAGGATTTTGAAATTATCAGGCACCTCTAAAAGTTCACGAACACCTGCTTCAGCCTCGGCGTACACCGCCATAAACTCTTTCGAGCGATGGGAGAGTTCAATGAGACCAATACCCTTGTCGTTGAAATTAACAATGTCTTTGGCAGCTTGTGTTAAAACTTCCTGGGGTAATGTTCCTGGGCCGGGGCTGAAATTGTAAATTCTTTCGGGCATGACGGTTCCTTATAATGAAGAGACTTAAATTTTAAAAAAGACGGGTGTAAAATCTGTCTGTGTGAAAAGTTGGAAATATAGTGTAAATAGAAACGACTGTCACTTAAATTTCTTTGTTGTTGGTGCTGCGTCGCCGAATCCTATGTTAAAATCTCAAAATCCCCAAAAGCAGCCTTTAATTGTCCTGGTTGGCCCCACCGGGGTTGGCAAAACAGCTCTCTCCCTTGGGATTGGACAGCAGTTTTCTGCTGAGATCATATCCATGGATTCCATGCAGATTTATAAGTACATGGATATTGGCACGGCAAAGGCCTCAGCAGAAGAACGGGCAATTGTTCCCCATCACCTTGTTGATTTTGTTGATCCCCGCAGTGACTACAACACCAATACCTTTGTCATTGATACGCAGAGGGTGGCACAGGACATAGCCGACCGGGGCAACATTCCCATGCTTGTCGGCGGCACGGGGTTGTACCTGCAAGCCCTTCTCTTTGGACTCATTGATATCCCTGAAATACCCGCTGCCATTCGTGAGAATATTCAACACCGTATAGATGTTGAGGGAAATGCGGTTCTCCATGAAGAATTAGCCGCTATAGATCCTGAATCGGCTCTGCGTGTCCATATTAATGATACCCAGCGCCTTATTCGCGGCCTTGAAATTCATGCAGCAACCGGGATCACATGGTCCGCCTTTTTACAGAGCCAGCAGCCGCCGGACTCTGCTTTTAATCCCATCCTCATTGGTTTACGCCGTGAACGTGACGAGCTGTATGAACGGATTAATCGCCGCGTTGAACAGATGCTTGACGAAGGGCTGCTTGGTGAGGTTAAGGGTCTGTTGGCCCGGGGCTATGGTCCGGAACTTGGTTCCATGCAGTCCATCGGCTACAGACATATGGTGGAATTTTGTCTGGGCCACTGGTCATGGGATGAGGCCGTCCGTCTTTTGAAGCGTGACACCAGACGCTATGCCAAGCGCCAGATGACCTGGTTTCGTGATAAGGGTATCACCTGGTTTCACCCTGATGACCGCTCTGGAGTGGAAGGATTTGTCAAGGCGGCCATTGCCCATTTAAAGTGAACTATATTCCTATTATAGTGTTTAAGGCAGGCCGTTCGCGTCTGCTCAGATCTCAACAATCCTTGAAATAAATATGCCATCTCCCCGTATCACGCATCGTCAGCCAGACCCAATCATCGTCGATAACCTCATTGACCAGTCCATGGCTCCGTGGCTTGCCCGTCTCCTGGCAGGTAGAATCGCAACACCTATTGACATTGATGACGTTTTTAAGCCATCTATGGCAAATCTGCCGGACCCTGATGCCATCCCTGATCTACATAGAGGCGTTGCCCGCATTGTTCAGGCCATCGTTAACGAAGAGAAAATTGTTTTAGCTGTGGATCATGACATGGACGGCCAAGGGGCGGCGGCTGTTTTATGGACCGCCTTTGTCGACCATTTTCAGGTGGATCCTGAACTCCTCCAGGTGGTGACCAGTCATCGTCTGACTGAGGGCTATGGTATTACAATGCCGGTGGCCGATCGTATTATAGCATCGGGTGCCACATTGGTCATTTCAGCGGATAAGGGTTCCAGCGATGAGACGCAGATAAAACGCATTGCCGGGGCCGGGATAGATGTGGTGGTGACGGATCACCATGAAATACCTGCGGAAGGGCCTCCCGGTTCTGCCTATGCCTGCATTAACCCCACCATTGATCCCAGCAGGTATGACCCTTTTATTTGCGGGGCCGGGGTGGCCTTTCTGGTCATGGCCAAGACGCGGACAGCGTTGCTGGCCCAGGGATATTTTAGTGAATGTCCTTCGGTGTTACCCCTCATTGATTATGTCGCGGTGGCCACGGTGGCCGATTGTGTTGCCCTGCGTCCTGACCGTAGTTTTATTAATCGTCTCTTTGTCAAAAAAGGACTTGAGTATATAAATGTTAGGTCTCGACCCTGTTGGCAGGTATTTCTTGACCATATAAAGAGTGGGGTGGTTGACTCTTCAACAATTGGCTTTCAGTTGGCGCCTGCAGTGGCGTCAGCAGGGAGGCTTGATTGGGCAGATGCGGGTTTTTTATTTCTCACGGCAGGGTCAACGTCCGAGGCCCAGAAACAATGGGACATTCTCACCAAGCAAAATGAAGAACGTAAGACCATTGAAAAGAGTCTGCGTGGCAAGGCCTTTTCCTTGGCTTCGGCCATGCACAGTCAGTCATTGGTTCTTTTCATTGAGGATGGCCATAGCGGGGTGCATGGTATTACGGCATCAAGGGTGGTTGAGAGGTTTGGTAAACCCACAGCGTTATTCACTGAAAAAGAAGGTGCTGACGGCAGAAGGGTGGCTACGGGATCCTTCAGGGGCATCCCTGGTTTTAATGTCCGCAAGGGTCTGCAGTATGTAGATGATACCTATCCTGGGATTTTGCGCTCGTTTGGCGGGCATCCCGGTGCGGCTGGAGCATCCGTTTGGCTCGAGGGTTTTGCCCGTTTTCAGGTGGCCTATGAAGAGGCGGTGGTACGCCAACTGGGTTCTCAAAAACTGGTGCCTGAAATCTTTGTCGATGGTGAGCTTCCCGCAGAAAACCTCTGTTTACAGACCATCGATGATCTTGCCGGTTTTGACCCGTGGGGAAAGGATTTTCCAAAACCAATGTTCACCGGCTGTTTCCAGGTGATTGACATCAAGCCTGTGGGCGACGGCAGTCATTTTAAGCTGAAACTTGGGATAGCCAATCGCACGGTGGATGGTATCTGGTTTAATGGTGTTGATCCAGGTGAATCGATGGATGTAACCCGGGGGATGGATATTTCCATTGTCTATCAACTTGCAGATAACGTGTTCAGGGGCAGACGGAGTTTTCAGATCCAGGTGGTGTGTCTGGCCGACTGATTTGCAAGGATACAATATGGACACATTGCAACGCTCGCTATCTTCCTGTATACCCATACTTGTCTATAGTTTTACATAATATACATTATGCGACATTGTGCATATTGTTAAAGTTGATCCCCTTGCTGCGGGCGCCCTCGTCTGAACGTTTTTATGTGCTGTGTTTGTGCTGTGTTGAGGAATAGTTAAAGTGTTATGCGCTGTGACCAATGAATTAAGGTCATGAAAAGAGTGTTAAAATAGAGTATATATAATCCCACCGAATTGAGGACGAATCCTATTCGTTTGAATTGCATATTACTTCTTGAAAGAATTTCTTTATAAATACATAAATACAGCGAGTTACCTATGAAACGTAATGTCTACCAAGAACCCCTTGTGTCACGCTATACCAGTCCTGAGATGCAATGGATCTTCTCCGAAGAGAATAAATTTCAAAAATGGCGTGAGTGTTGGATTGCCCTGGCAGAATCTCAATATGAGCTTGGACTAACTGATATTGTTACCAAGGAGATGGTGGATGAGCTTAAGGCCCACAAAAATGACATTGATTTTGATGTTGCTGCAGCCAAGGAAAAAGAGATCCGTCATGATGTTATGGCCCATGTGTACGCCTATGGGTTGAAATGCCCTACTGCTGAACCGATCATTCATCTCGGCGCCACCAGTCAGTTTGTCGGTTGTAATGCTGACCTCATGATGCAGCGGGAGGCCCTGGCCCTGGTTAAAAAGGGCTTGATTCATGTTATTGCCAATCTCTCTGTGTTTTGTAAAAAGCACAAGGCATTAGCCACCCTGGGCTATACCCATTATCAGCCTGCCCAGCCGACAACGGTTGGTAAGCGTAATACCTTGTATCTACAAGATCTGATTATGGATCTGGAGTATATTGAGGAGTTGGAGACCCAGGTCAAGGCGCGTGGCGCTAAAGGCACGGTCGGCACCCAGGCCACCTTTCTTGAGTTGTTCAAGGGTGACCATGACAAAGTTCGTGAACTAGATCAGTTAGTATCGGCAAAGCTCGGTTTTACCGATGTTTTTGGTGTTACCGGTCAGACTTATACCCGTAAGCTTGACATGAAAACAGCTGAAACCCTTGCCGGTGTGGGCAGCACTGCCCATAAATTTGCCGTTGATATGCGTTTGCTGTCCAATCTCAAGGTCCAGGAGGAACCCTTTGCCAAGGGTCAGGTTGGCAGCTCTGCCATGGCCTATAAGCGAAACCCCATGCGTTCCGAGCGGATGACAGGACTTTCCCGCAAACTCATGGGCCTTCCTGCAGATTTTGGCGGAACCTACGCCAACCAATGGTTTGAACGTACCCTTGATGACTCAGCCATTCGGCGCATGGATATCCCCCAGGCCTTTTTGCTCACCGATGCTATTCTTAAATTATTCATGAATATCACCTCTGACATGGTGGTCTACCCTGCCCAGATTCAGCGTCATCTCCAGCAGGAACTGCCCTTCATGTCCACCGAGAAGATTCTCATGAAATGTGTGGAAAAAGGTGAAAGCCGTAACGTTATGCATGAGATAGTTAAGGTTCATTCCGTTGCAGCAGGTCTTGAGGTGAAGAATAACGGTTCCCCTAATGACCTCCTCGTCCGGTTGGGCAATGATGCGCGTATCCCCTTCTCCCAAGATGAACTGGAAGCCATGGTGGGTGACGGTTCAGAGTTTACAGGCCGTGCCCCCGAGCAAACCCTTGAATATCTGGCGGAAGAGGTGCAGCCTGTGCTTGACAGGTATAGCAACCTTCTCACCGACATGGATTCATCCCTGAATGTGTAGTGTTCTTTTTTTACCACGGATGCGCAGAGTCATGTTCATCCGTGGCTCCAGGTAAAGATATGAGTTGTTATCATGAAAGAGCTAAATCTCCTGTCCCTGTATCTGCGCATTCGTCCCAACCGTATTCATTTCCTCAAGTTTATCCTTGAGGCGTATGATGGGCTGGCTGTTCTGTCGGTGGATCGTCCCAAGGAAGGCATTATCTATATTCGTTTTGATCCAAACAACAGTCAAGAAGTGATCGCCCTTCTCGATTCCCTCTGTCAATCCTCACAATTATAAGATCCACCTTATGAAATTCTATATTGAAACCTTTGGCTGTCAGATGAATGATCGCGATTCTCTGATCATGACCCAAATCCTTGAACAGGCGGGGTATGGCCAGGGGGCTGGGATACTGGATGCGGATGTCATTGTGATTAACACCTGTTCCATTCGTGGCAAGGCTGAGCAGAAGGCGTACAGCCTGATCGGCTCCCTGCGCAAACATAAACTCGCCAATCCCGCTACCATCCTCATTGTCACGGGTTGTGTGGCCCAGCAGGAAGGGGCGGCCATGGTGTCGCGCATGGGACACGTGGATATGGTCCTCGGTCCCCAGGCCATTTATGGCCTCATCGACCATCTTGAAACGGTGAAGGGAACCGGTGAGTCCCTAATCTTGACGGATCAATCCAAGAAATTTGCAATCCCGCCATTTTTACCGGATATCCACCACTCCACCCCCCATAAACGCTTTGTGACAATCATGCAGGGGTGCAATAATTTCTGCACCTATTGCATTGTCCCCTTTACCCGGGGGCGTGAGGTCAGCCGGAGCCCTGCGGATATTATTGCCGAGGTGCAGCATTTAATCAGTCTGGGAGTTAAGGAGATAACCCTGCTCGGCCAGAATGTGAACTCCTACGGTCTTGATCAACCTGCTGATTCCCGCACCTCTTTCCCCCAGTTATTGCGCGAGGTTGCGGCCATTGAAGGATTGATGCGATTACGTTTCACCACCTCAAATGCCAAGGATCTCTCCCCTGAGCTGATGGACTGTTTCCGGGATCTTGACAACCTCTGCCTGCATTTCCATCTCCCCATGCAATCAGGTTCCAATGAGATATTGGAGCGCATGAATCGTAAATATACTGTGGCTGATTATCTTGTTCTTGTGGATGGTCTCCGGACTGTGGCCCCTGATATCTCAATCACCACCGATGTCATTGTCGGTTTCCCCAATGAAACCGATGCCGACTTCATGGGCACCATGGCCCTTATGGAGCAGGTCCGCTACGACTCCGCCTTTTCATTCATTTATTCCAATCGCCCCCCTGCCCTGTCCTGTGATTTTGCCGATGATATCAGCAAAGAGGAAAAATCACGCCGGCTGGCCCTCTTTCAGAAGCGGCAAAGAGAGATTACCGTTGAGCAGCATCAACGTTTTATCGGCCGGGAGTTTGATTTAATGATTGAAGGTGAGTCAAAGATGGGGCATGGTCAATGGAGCGGCCGCTCTACCCATAATATCATTGTTAATTTCCACTCTGGTGTCCAGTACAAACCCGGTGATATGGTGCGGGTCGTCGTCACGGAAGGCTTGATGAATTCCCTCCGGGCTGAATTAATAGAATCGTAATATCCATGCTCAAGAAGGTCGAGTGTTTTTTTATTACTTAACCCCATAGGGTAATCAGAAGGTTGCAATTATGATCGATTTACACACCCATAGTTTATTTTCAGACGGAGAACTTGTACCTGCCGAGCATCTGCGCCGCGTTGAGGTGCTCGGGTATGAGGCCATCGCCATTACCGACCATGCGGATTCCTCAAATCTTGATTTCATCATTCCCCGTATTGCCAGGGCTGCGCGGGATTTGAACCGTCATTCCCAAACCAGACTGCTTGTGGGAATTGAGCTGACCCATGTGCCTCCTCCTCTCATCAATGAGTTGACTGTGGAAGCACGGAAACTTGGTGCTGAGGTTATCGTGGTACATGGAGAGACAGTGATGGAACCGGTTGCCCCGGGCACCAATATGGCAGCCCTTGCCTGTGACGAGGTGGATGTCCTCGCTCACCCCGGCTTTATCACCCCGGAAGAGGTGAAGATTGCGGCCCGTAAAGGGATTTTTCTTGAACTTTCAGGGCGCAAAGGGCATAGCTTGACCAACGGACATATTGCCACACTTGCCCTGCAGTATGGTGCAAAACTGGCGGTGAATGCCGATGCCCATAGCCCCTCAGACTTTTTATCACGGAATATGGCTGAGATTGTGGCGCGCGGTGCCGGCTTGAGCGGTGAGCAGTACAAGCAGATTCGCGCTGACATGAAAGCCTTTGTCCTGGGAATTAAATAGAGATCTCTTCACTCTGTATCGTCTATATGGCAGTATTGCCGCAGATGTTCCACGGTTTTCGCCCCTATCCCCCAGACCTGTCCGAGGTCTGCCAGTTTCTGAAACGGGCCATGTTGAGTACGGTAAGCTGTAATCTTCTGCGCTAAAACAGGGCCGATCCTTGGAATACCTGTAAGCTCCTGGGCGGTTGCCGTGTTTATATTAATGGTTTGCAGATAAAGAAGTGGGTGATCCGCGATGTTCTGCCGGAGCTCAGCGGTCTGAATTGGCACTGGGGAGTGGTGCCAGGATATTGGCTTCTCTTGGGCCGCAAGAATGATAAACCCGAGAATGACGATGATGATAATGGCTCGTTGCTGATGGTCTGTCATTATAACTCGATATTTTTAATTGCAACAAAAAAAGCGTATCCGGCCTGTGGCTGGATACGCTTTTTTTGTTTTGGCGGTAAGGGAGGTCTTACTCCTCTTCGTCTTTCATTAACTTGTAGTTCACCGAGTCCACCAGGGCCTGCCAGCTGGCCTCAAGAATATCCGTTGAAACACCCACCGTCCCCCATTGATTCTTGTTGTCACTTGATTCAATGAGAACCCGGACCCGCGCCCCGGTTCCATGTTCTGATGCCAGGACACGAACCCGGTAATCGTTCAGCCAGACATCCGTCAGGTTTGGATAAAAGCGGATCAGGGCCTTGCGCAGGGCCTTGTCTAACGCATTGACCGGACCGTCACCGAGGGATGCGGTGTGCACCATTTCGCCACCAACCTCAAGCCGAATGGTCGCCTCCGCCTGCAGATCTGAATCAGAATCGGTTTTTTGATTAATAACCCGAAAGCCTTTCAAATCAAAATAACGTTTTGTAGTCCCCAAAGCCTTACGCATCAAGAGTTCAAAGGAGGCATCGGCGCCTTCAAATTGAAACCCCTGGTTTTCCAAGGATTTCAAATCCTTTAAAATCGTCGTGACCACAGGATCTTTAGATTTGAGGTCGATGCCATATTGTTTTGCCTTGTGCAGGACATTTGAACGACCCGATTGATCGGAGATAAGAATACGCCGCTCATTTCCAACTTTTTCAGGTTCGATATGCTCATAGGTCAGAGGGTTCTTCTGCACCGCACTGACATGGATCCCGCCTTTATGGGCAAAGGCTGAGGCCCCGACATAGGGCTGGTAGCGATTAGGGGCAAGATTGGCAAGCTCATTGATATAGCGCGAGGTTTCACTCAGGGACGTTAAGTTTTCACAAACCTTAAACTGACAACCCATCTTAAGGGCGAGGGCTGGAATAATGGAGGTGAGATTGCCATTACCGCACCGTTCACCATAGCCATTAATGGTACCCTGAATCTGTGTTGCCCCATGGGCAACACCCATGAGAGAATTCGCCACAGCGGTTTCAGAATCATTATGGGCATGGATACCAATTTCGATGTCAATATTCTTCCGGGCAAAATAATCTTTCACACCATGCATAATGTCCGGCAGTTCATGGGGAAGTGTTCCACCGTTTGTATCACAGAGGATAAGGGCATCAGCACCACCTGCCACAGCGCAATCGAGAGTTTTAAGGGCGTATTCCGCATTATCCTTATAGCCGTCGAAAAAATGTTCCGCATCATAGAATAATTTTTCCACATGGGGTCTGAGATAGCGTAGAGAGTCTTCAATAATCAGAAGATTATCTGCAAGATTAATATGCAGGGCCTGCAGGATATGGATGCCCCAGGATTTACCAAAGATGGTAATGACCGGGGCACCTGCAGCAAGCAAACCATTCAGGTTGGTATCGTCCTCAGCCCTATTCTTGAAATTTCGGGTGGAACCAAAGGCTGCAACCTTTGCATGTTTCAGGTCGTAGTTTTTGATTTCCTCAAAATATTTTGTGGAGGTGACATTGGCACCTGGCCACCCGCCTTCAATATAATCAACACCAAGTTCATCTAGTTTTAGGGTAACCCGGATCTTATCTTCAACCGTAAGATTGAAATTTTCAGCCTGGGTACCGTCACGTAAGGTTGTGTCGTATATTGTTATTTTTGTCATGGGACCATCTCTTTACTTGGCGTCAGGGCCAGGTTCTAATGTTCTTCCGTGGGGGTTGCCTTATCAAGCTCAAAAGCATCATGTAAGGCCCGTACCGCAAGCTCTGTGTATTTTTCGGCAATGACACAGGAGACCTTGATTTCAGAGGTGGAGATAAGGGAAATATTAATACCCTCCTTCGCCAGGACCTGAAACATGGTGGAGGCAATGGCGGAATGATTGCGCATACCGACACCAACAATGGATATCTTGGCAATGTCAGGATCACCGACAAAACTTTCCGCGCCAATATCAGCACAGACTTTTTCAACGATGCCCATGGCCTGATCATAATCGGTCAGGGGGACGGTAAAGGTCATATCGGTCCACCCGCCCTCCCGGGTGTTTTGAATAATGACATCCACAACAATATCGGCCGCGGAAATGGGCGTGAATATCTTTGCTGCGATGCCTGGGGTGTCAGGCACCTTGGAAATGGTAATACGGGCTTCATTCTTATTATATGTTACACCGGATACGGGAAGTGATTCCATGAGTTCATCCTCTTCTACCACCCGGGTTCCTTCAGTATCTGTGAAAGTGGAACGCACATGGATGGGTACTTTATATCTTTTAGCAAAACTGACGGAACGGATATCAAGAACCTTAGCACCGAGGCTTGCCAGCTCAAGCATTTCGTCATAGCTTATTTTATCAATTTTTCGGGCACTCTTACACATGTTTGGATCAGTGGTGTATACCCCGTCCACATCGGTAAAAATTTCACAGACATCTGCCTTTAAGGCAGCCGCCAGGGCAACGGCAGTAGTGTCTGAGCCACCCCTTCCTAATGTTGTGATATGCTGGTCAGGGGTAACGCCTTGAAAACCTGCCACAACAACAATCTTACCTTCTTTATGATATTTCTCAATAAGTTCAGTATCAATTGACTTGATTCGTGCCTTGGTGTGGGAAGCGTCTGTAATGATTTTGACCTGATCACCCAGAAGGGAGATCACATCCATGCCTGCGGCCTTGACTGCCATGGCAAAGAGGGCAATGGTCACCTGCTCTCCAGTGGAAAGCAACATGTCAAACTCACGGGGGTCAGGTTGCTCCTGCATGGCATGGGCAAGTTCAACAAATTTATTGGTCTCACCGCTCATGGCAGATAGTACCACCACCATGCTGTTGCCCTCTTTGGCAACATTCATCACCCGCTGGGCAACCGCTTTGATTTTATCGGGGTTCCCCACTGAGGTTCCGCCGAATTTTTGGACAATAACAGCCATTTGCTTAGTAGACTCCAAATAATTCTCTATAATTAATGTAGGTTAGAGGTTTATCAAAAAAAAACCAATTTTGCTGTATACCAAAAGATACGTAAACAACCAAGGAGACATCGCTTTTATTTGCCTTAAGTTGATTTTTTAATTAAATGTGGTGGTGCGGTGCGGGTGTACCATATACAGTGTGCCACCGGTTAAACCTTGTCATAGCAACGGATTGGTGGTATTTACCCTGCTTTAGGACCTTGTTTACACAACCAGTTTATTGTAAACAAAGTATGAAGTTTTCAGCAGATAAGATTCATTATTAACAGTTTGGGACAGATCTTGAAGAAAATACCCCTTTTTACCTATGCAAGTATCTCCATCATATTGGCTGTTATCGGAGTGCGGTATCAAAATACCCACCCTGTTCAACAGGACCATTATAAGGCTATTTTACCAGAGAAGAATGCGCCACTTAATATTGAACCACTTCGTGCAGATGTACCACCTATTGCAGAACAGATAAGCGCTACCATCCACGGGGAACTACAGGCTGGAGATTCTTTGGAAAAAGCACTGAAGCGTGTTGATGTATCGCCTACAGTTCGTCAGCAGATCATCGCTAATTTAACATCCTGCTTAGATTTTAAACGGTTACGGCCCAATGATCATTTCACCATAGATTTAAATACAGATAATGAAATGATTCGCTGCTCCTTTGAGACCGATCCCCTCCATCGCTACACTATTGTCAGGCACGACGATGTTTATGTTACCTCTCAGGATGATATTCCCCTTGAGATAAAAACGGTCAGCCTTTCAGGTTCTATTGATCAGGCTCTTTTCAGTGCCTTTGCTAAACTTAATGTCTCTCCGCGACTGACCTACTCTTTTGCCGACATTTTCGCCTCACGTATAGATTTTAACACTGAATCACAACCTGGGGATATCTTTACTATTGTTTTTGAAGAGTATAGCCAGGACTCAAAGATTGTAGGTTATGGTAATATCTTATATGCAAAATATGGTCAGCCCTCTGTAAAGGCAAACTACGAAGCCTTTTATTTTAAAGACAGCAAGGGGTATTCAGCCCACTACACCAACGATGGTCAGGATATCGGTTCAACCTTTATTCGTTCACCTCTGCCCATGGGCCGTTTAACCTCAAAATTTTCATATAAGAGGAAGCACCCTATTCTTGGTGTTGTCCGCCCTCACCTCGGCATTGATCTGGCAGCGCCAAGGGGTACACCCGTTATGGCATCTGCTGATGGAAAAGTTTTTTTCAAGGGGGTTCGAGGCGGATTCGGCAAACAGATTATTTTAAAACATGGCAATAGTTATAAGACCTACTATGGTCATTTATCCGGCTTCAAGAAAGGTTTACACAATGGCTCACGGGTTTCACAGAAAGATGTGATTGGCTATGTTGGCTCGACAGGCATGTCAACAGGGCCGCATCTTGATTATCGTATCTCACAAAATGGCACCTACACGAATCCCTTTGGCATGAGATTTACGCCAAAATCGGTTCTTGCCGGTGATGATCTGCTGCATTTCACCACTGGAAATACCGATCTGATGGCCATGCTCTCCACGGCAAAAAAGCGTGTTCTCTATGTCCGCTCTTTTATCCTGACACCTCAGGATTCCCTGACTTTTCTCTAGGACTCTTTTCTAACTTAGCTTTTTTTCACTGGTTGCGTTGTTATGTCATTTAATATTGTTTTGGTTGAGCCTGAAATACCGCCAAACACCGGTTCCATCGCCAGGTTATGTGGCGCAACAAATACTACATTACACCTTGTTCATCCTTTAGGGTTCTCCACCTCTGACAAACATCTTCGCCGAGCAGGGCTTGACTATTGGCCGCAAGTTAACATAACATACTGGGATAATTTCGATAATTTCCTTAAGGCACAGTCCCAAAGCCGTTTGTTTTTTTTCACGACAAAGGTTGATACCCCTTATTTCAAGGCTGAGTTCATGCCTGGAGATTTTTTGATATTTGGCAAAGAAACAAAGGGACTTCCTGCTGATATTATAGAAAAATATCAGCAGCAATGTCTGACCTTACCCATGGCGAACGACAATATTCGCAGTCTCAACCTAGCGATGACTGCAGGAATTGTTCTATATGAAGCTATTCGCCAACAATCTGGAGTTTGATACGATGTCAACGTTCTTTCAACGATTCTGCTGTGTACTCTGTGTTATCGTATTTTTCCCTTCAGGATTAGTTGCTGCTGAAAGATATGTTTCTGATATCCTTGTTGTGACGCTGCGTGATTCTCCTTCCGCCACGAGTACGCCCATTGGTTATTTGAGGTCCGGTGACTATATGACTGTTTTAGAGGAGTTAGACAGTGGGGATATTCGCGTTCGCACCAGTTCAGGTCTTGAGGGGTGGCTGCAAAAGTCATATACTGCCACTGGCAAATCAAAGAATAGTCTCATTGAGGATCTTAAAAAAGATCTCCTGAATCTTGAAAAGAACAGCAAAAGTCAGAAGATGAAAAATGCTGCGCTGGCCGCGCAGGTTCTTTCTTTACAGACATCGACAGCTACGGCGACAACCAGTGAAGCGATATTACAATCTCGTATTGGCGATTTGGAAAAACGGGTTGCCGAAGCCGAAGGTAAATACATCACGTTGAAAGATCAATCCCAGGAGGTCGAAGCAATATATGGAGAGCGTGATACATTATTGCAGGACAAAGAGGCCTTAACTCAAGAAGTGACTGTACTTAAAAGAGACAACCAAGAACTTAAGAAAATGAAAAATATCTTTTGGTTTCTGGCAGGTTCAGGTGTTCTGCTTCTTGGTTGGTTGCTTGGCCGTTCTGCAAGAAAAAATAGAAGAAACTCACTTACCCTGTAGAGTATTACTCTTGCCCATCAATTTTGTCCTATCACGTCCCTATCTTCATTTAAACCAGCGTTACTGTTTTTCCTTTACTGATAACGAAGATACCACGTAAAAAAAGGGGAGAATGACAATTAAGTCACCCTCCCCTTTTTTAAGTCAACGTATTACAAAAATTGCACTAAGTCAGTGCTGATCCCAAACTCTTTTCCATCTTAGTCTGCACTGTTTTTATAATAGTATCCGGATCAAGCACATTATCCTTGCGTAAGGCTTTGCTGGCAGTACCAAAGGCCATACGAACCTTTTGAGATTCAACCGCAGCAAGGGCCTTAGCAATACGATCTTGCAACTCTTCAGGGGCAATACCTTCAGCCTGGCCGAGGGGGCCGAGTTCCTGGATGGTCCGAGTAAACTCAGTAATAAGTTTTACAAAACGCGGCGCTTCAGCAGCAGAGGCCCATTTCAAATTGTACCGTCTTTCATCAATGCCGACATCTGTTAAAATTTTCTTAACAAGTGCATCTACGCCGATTGCATCATAATTACCAAACTGGTAATGGCATTCGCCGAGTTGTCAGCCGCCGGCGAAGATGCCCGCAGCACCTTCGCTGAAACCGCGCAGGATAAAGGCGGGGTCAATACGTCCTGTACACATCACGCGTATGGTACGGATATTGGGTGGATATTGGTAACGGGATACACCTGCTGCATCGGCAGCGGCGTAACAACACCAGTTACAAAGAAATCCGAGTATTTTAGGATTAGCTTCACTCATTATACTACCTCTTCAATATTGCCAAAGGCTTTGATCTGAGCCATCACCTGGTCTTGGGTAAAACCACCCATATCTATGGCAAAGGTTGGACAACGAGAAGCACAGATACCACACCCCTTACAGGAAGCAGGAACGGTCTCGGCTTTACGTTTCTTATCAATTTTAAGCATCTTAATTGCATTATAAGGACACATGGATACACAAATACCACAACCGATACATGTTTCCTTATCTATGACTGAAACGGTTGGGGCGACCTTAGCCGAACCTTTAACAAGGGGCATGGAGGCCTTTGCCGCAGCAGCCTGGGCCTGAACAATGGTTTCATCAATTGGTTTTGGACCATGGGCAAGTCCACAGACATACACCCCTTCCACAGCAAGTTCAACCGGACGAAGCTTAACATGGGCCTCAAGGAAGAATTCATCAGCCGTAACAGGTGCCTTTAATAGTTTTGACAATGTCTCTGTTCCCTCAGGAACAATACCAACACTGAGAACAATGAGTTTTGGATTAATCGTCACCTGTTCCTGAAGGATTGGGTCAAAATATTCCACCACATCGGTCTTACCGCTGAGGACCTTTGGTTTTTTTGCAAATTTATACGGCACAAAGATAACCCCTTTTTCACGGGCCTCTTTGTATTGATCCTCTGCAAAACCATAGGTGCGGATATCACGATAGAGAACAATAACCTGGGATTCAGGGTTGATCTCTTTGATTTTCAGGGCATTTTTAACGGCCTGGTTACAACAGACCTTTGAGCAATAACCAAGATCAGCACCACGGCTGCCGGCACATTGTATCATCACAACTGAGTCAGGTGCACGATTCTTACCTGTACCGGCAAGCTTTGCTTCAAGCTCAAGCTGGGTGATCACCTTCTTCACCGTTCCCAGTTTGAATTTCTTGGTGCGATGTTCCTTGCCGCCAGTGGCGAGAACAATAACACCGTGATCAATGGTCACTTCTTTTTTCTTCTTCGTCTTGCCTGAAGCAATCACTGAGGTGAAATTACCGACAAATCCGGAAACCGTTTCAAGCTCTGAATTAAGATAGACTGAAACCAGTTTCTGTTTCTTAATCTGCGCCGTCAAGGTCTTGAGTAATTTTGCTGGAGACTCACCACGCAATGTTGTTTTAATATTGGCAAGATTGCCACCAAGGGTTGCACCCCGTTCAATGAGATGAACCGGATAACCTTGATCAGCAATACTAAGGGCCGTCGTCATACCGGCAAGACCACCACCAAGAACAAGGGCTGTTTTGGTCACAGGAACCGTTTGTTCCAGGAGCGGCTTGTTATGTCTGGACTTGGCGACACCCATACGCACCAGGTCAATGGATTTTGCTGTAGCCGCTTCAGGTTCCTGGGCATGAACCCAGGAACAATGATCACGGATATTAACCATTTCAAACAGAGAGCGGTTTAGGCCGGCATCCTTCAATGTCTCCTGAAAGAGGGGCTCATGGGTGCGTGGAGAACAGGCCGTCATAACAATTCTGTTCAGTCTATGTTCCTTGATGCGCTCCTTCAGAACCTCTTGGGCGTCCTGGGAGCAGGAGTATAAACTTTCAGTGGCATAGACAACATTGCCGAGTTTTCCCGCTTCCTTAGCAACCGAGGCCACATCAACAACCGAGGAAATATTAATCCCGCAATGACAGACAAAGACACCGATACGAACCTCATCATCATCGCCCACAGGGATCTCGGTGGGGTATTCCTTGAGAATAACCCCTTCTCCCCGCTTGGACTTCATAAGGGATGAGACAAGAGAGGCCGCAGCAGAAGACTGGGTGACCGACTCTGGAATATCCTTTGGCCCCTGGAAGGCTCCGACTACAAAAACACCTTCCTTACTGGTTTGCAGCGGATCAAACTCTTCAGTCCTGCAGAAATCATACTGATTAAGCTCAAAACCGGCTATATCAGCAATGGTCTTTGCGTCCTTGGGAGACTCTAAACCAACGGCTAGAACCACCATGTCAAAGGGTTCAAAGGAGTGGGTTCCGTCCATGGTCGAGTAGGTCAACTTAATCTGTTTCCCCCAGTTCATCACATCGGCAACCTTGGCCCGGACAAACTTAATGCCCATGTTCTCCGCCTTGATCTTCGCCTGATCAAAATCCTTACCCTGGGTACGGATATCCATGTAAAAGATAGTGATCTCACATTCAGGATCATGCTCTTTGGCAACAATGGCTTCCTTAATGGCGTACATACAGCACACACCGGAACAATATCCGTTGTCACAGCCGATATCCCGGGAGCCGACACATTGAATAAAGGCCAGATTCTTAGGATGGCGGCCATCATTGAAACATTTGAGCTCACCCTGGAACGGTCCAGAGGCATTGGTCATACGCTCAAACTCAATGGAGGTGACCACATCTGGATGTTGTCCATAACCATATTGTTTCAGCACCTCTTCCGAGATCTTGCCAAAGCCGGGTGAGACAATAACTGCCCCGACATTATAGATTTTCTCTTCGGCTTTCTGAGAGAAGTCAATGGCCTTGGATTGACAAACCGGCACACAGATTTGACATGTCTCATGTTTGAGAAATAGACAGGCATCGGGATCAATATAATATGTTGCAGGCACGGCCTGGGCATAATCAATATGAATGGGACGGGTAATGTCCAACCCTTCATTATATTCATCGGTTACATGACGAGGGCAATATTGGGTACATAGACCACAGGCAGTACATTTATCCGCGTCAATATAACGGGGACGAAGACGAACCCTAGCCTGAAAATTACCCGCTTCACCATCAAGTGCGAGAAAGTCAGCATTACTAATGATTTCGATATTTGGAGACCGACCGGCCTCAACTAGCTTAGGTGCCAGAATTCAAAGGGAACAATCATTAGTTGGAAATGTCTTATCCAACTGGGCCATGGCACCGCCAATGGCGGGTCCTTTTTCTACAAGATAGACATAAAACCCAAGATCAGTCAGATCCATGGCTGTCTGGATGCCGGCAACACCACCACCGACCACCATGACAGAACCAGCTCTGTTCTCCTCGGATGATTTACTGCCCGCACATGCATTCTGTGCTTTTCCCATAACAAACTCCGTATTTTATAGGTATCTTAACAAGATAAATAGCCTAGCTATATTGTTAAGTTTTATATTTAGAACCACAGCTAAACACGGATATCAGTGTCCATCCGTGGTTCTAACAAATTTTCTAAATTTAACTAAACTACTTCAACCTTGATTGCGCAAAGCTTATACTCAGGAGACCGGGATAAACGATCCAGGGCATCCAGAGTTAAAAAGTTAACCAAGGCATCAAGATGATTATATGTGGTAAAAATAGTACCGACCTGAGAGCGATCGGTAATATTCGCCCGTAATTTAACCGTTCCCCGGCGTGAAGTGAGCTTCAACCAGTCCAATTCCTTAATTCCCAGCCGTTCAGCATCCACAGGATTCACCTCAGCAAAGGCCTCAGGACTTATTTCAGCAATCTCAGCGGTTTTACCGGTCATGGAACTGAAATTATAGCGGGCAAGGTCACGACCGGTGGTAAAGTACATGGGGTACTCTGCATCAGTGGGTTCAACCGGCGGTATATACTCTTCAGGAATAAAGAGTCCCTTACCACGGGTAAAGGATTCTGTATGGAGTACAGAGGTTCCAGGATGATCTTCAGTGGGTACAGGCCATTGCAGTCCGACCTCTTCAAGACGTGCATAACTTATGCCCTTATACTGGGGCAGTAAGGAGCGAATCTCCTCAAAGACATCTTCGGCAGATTCATAGCGCAATTCGTACCCCATCTTATTGGAGAGATCGCGGAATATCTGCCAGTCAGGCCGGGCCTCCCCTGGAGGATTAACAGCCTTACGAATACGCTGAACACGGCGCTCCGTGTTTGTGAAGGTACC
Organism: Desulfobulbaceae bacterium; assembly: GCA_027859235.1. GTDB lineage: Bacteria > Desulfobacterota > Desulfobulbia > Desulfobulbales > SURF-16 > JAJRUT01. The sequence goes on along the minus strand of JAQIBE010000250.1, from coordinate 24,374 downwards.
ATCCTTTTCAGCAAAACTGGCACCCGGCAGAACCACATCAGCATACTTAGCTGTTTCAGTGAGAAAGAGATCCTGCACCACAACAAAGTCGCATTTTTCAAGACCTGACTGAACATGGGCAATATTCGGATCAGCAACAGCAGGATCTTCACCAAAGATATACAGACCGCGAATGGAGCCGTTGAAGATATTCTCCCACACCTCAGTTGCAGGTTTTCCAGGACGACGCGGCAATTTGGTCTTCCATGCCTTTTCGTAACGCTCAAACATATCAGAGCCCTCAAGACCGGCATAACCTGGCAGGGTGTTGAACAGCGCACCCATATCACAGGCGCCCTGAACATTATTCTGGCCCCGGAGAGGATTACAACCACCACCCTCGACACCCATCTTACCACAGAGCATGGCCAGATTCGCAATGGACTTCACGCGGTCTGTACCTGTTACATAATGGGTAATACCCATGCCGTGGAAGATGGCATGACGCCCCTCCGCCGCATACATCCGGGCCACCGTATAGAGTTGCTCTGCCGGAATAGTGGTGATCTCTTCAACATACTCAGGAGTATACTTTTCAACCAGTTTAACAACATCATCAAAGTCTTCAGTACGCTCTGCAACAAACTTCTTATCCCACAACTCTTCTTTAATGATGATATGCATCAGTCCATTCAAAAAGGCAACATCCGTGCCCGGCTGAATCCGCACCCATTCATCGGCATCAGTGGCAAGTCTTGTCTTCCGGGGATCAACAACGATGAGCTTTGCCCCACGCTCAACCGCCTGATGGATACGGAGACCGATGGTTGGGTGACTGGTGTCTGGGTTTGAGCCAATCATCAAAAAGAGATCTGTGAACTTGGTATCCGCAATAGAGTTCGTCATTGCGCCGCTTCCAAATGTGAGGGCCAAACTGGCCACCGTTGGAGCGTGTCAGAGTCGGGCACAGTGATCGATATTATTAGTCCCGATCGCTGTGCGCATGAACTTCTGCATGAGGTAGTTCTCTTCATTACTGGCCCGGGCACAGCTGAAGCCAGCAATGGCATCGGCACCGTACATGGACTTTATATCAAAGAAGTTCTTGGCAATCACATTAAAGGCATTTTCCCAGGTGGTCTCCACAAGCTGACCATGGCGGCGAACCAACGGTTTGGTCAGCCGTTCTTTGGATTGGACGAAATTATGGGCAAAACGACCTTTAACACAAAGGGCGCCATAATTTGGCGCTAAATGATCTTCCGAAGAAACCTCCATTAAGGTATCACCCTTAACTTTGAGCAGAAGCTGACAACCGGCACCACAATAGGGGCAGGTTGAACGGATTTCTTGCATTTTTTCATAGTTAAGAGGAACAATGGATGTCTTCTTATTCAATGCTCCTGTTGAGCAATGATCAACGCAGTTCCCGCAATTTACACAATTATCCTTAAACTTGAGGCTAATGCCTGTGGCCATGAAATTTTTGTCAATTCCCTTCTGGGTCAGCTCCAGGGCGTCATAATCACAGGAGTGAACACAACGCATGCAGTACACACATTTATTGAGATCAACGCTGATAACAGGATGACTTTCGTCTTTGACATAAACAGGCTTCAATCCCATACCTGTCTTATTGATATTAACCTTGAGATCAATATCGAGTTTTTTCAGGTCACAGCGATCAAAGGCTGTACAGCCGCAGGACAAACAACGATCCGCCTCATTCTTGGCCATCTGCTCAGAAAAGCCCAACTTCACCTCGTCAAAATCCTGTACTGCGATCTCTGGCGGCCGGGTCGGCATCTTCTCCCGCAGTTTGATCGCAATACCATCAAAATTAGACATGGAAACCTTCTCAAAGGACTTACCACGGGTAAAATTGAAACGATCGTCAGCAGGATCCTTGGCTTCACCCGTTACAAAAGAGTGAATGTTATTGGCAGCCTTACGGGCAGAGACAACGGTCTGAATAACAGTACGCGTTCCTGAAACACAGTCACCAACAGCATAAACCCCATTGACAGAGGTTAAAAAGTCACGGGGGGATGCCTTGATGGTATTCTTCGGCGAAATTGCCAACCCATTTTCAAGCTCGCCACCCTGGAAACTTCCATCACAGGCCATCTGGCCCAGGGAAGATACAACCGTATCAACGGTTATTGAGGTGGATGAGTTGGGAATGGCTTCTGGATGACGGGTTCCCCGCTCATTAGGCTCACCAAGACGCATACGCACCAAGTCAAGTTTCATCTTGCCATTATCATCAGAAACCTGCACAGGGGACGCCATGAGAATAAACTGAATGCCCTCCTTCGTGGCTTCGCGGATAACCCGCTGATTTGCAGGCATTTCCTCCTGGGCGCGGTGGAAGATAACAGTTACATTCGCAACACCTTGGCGTAATAATGATCGGGCACATTCCATGGCAATATTATTACCACCCACCACAGCCGCCGTCTGGCCAAACTCATGCTTAGTGCCCACAGCAATATCACGCAGATACTGAGCAGCATGGTGTACCCGGGGTAAGTGACAGCCCGGCACATCAAGTTTCTGATCAACACCGGCACCCGTTGCCAGCAAGGTCGCGTCATAACCTTGATCTTTGAGGTCCTGCAGGTTGAAATCAACACCCCATTTCTGATTCAGACGCACAGAAATACCCATCCTCATGATGAGGTTGGTTTCGTAATCAAGAACATGGCGGGGAATCTTATAATCAGGAATACCGTATCTGAGCATGCCGCCCAATTTAGGGTTGGCCTCAAAGATCGTCACATTATGGCCTTTTTGCGCCAGGTAATAGGCCCCTGTCAGACCGCCAGGACCACCGCCAATGACAGCAATTCGTTTACCTGTGAGTTTTTCCCGCTTAATCTTCAGATCAACATGATTGGCCATACACCAGTCAGCCACAAACCGTTTTAAATGGTTAATGGAAACAGGCTCATCCACAAGAAGACGCCGACAGCGTGTCTCACAAAAACGTGGGCACACACGCCCTACGGAAAATGGAAAGGGATTGCGTTCCATAATGAGACGCACTGCCTCTGCATATTCCCCTTTGGCAACATGGGCAATATAACCTTGGACATTGAGCTGACCTGGACAGGTCAAGTTACACGGGGCCTTACAGTCACCAAAATGAGTGGAGGAAATAACAGCCAGTCGATCTTGACGGTGCTGCGTGAGTTCCTTGGAATCCGTAGTAATCTGCATGCCGTCAATGGCCACAGTCATGCAGGAACGGCTAAACTTTTCCTGGCCTGCAACTTCAACAACGCAAAGCCCGCAAGGCACATCACTGTTCTTACCATTAACATGACAGAGGGTCGGGATATGAATTCCGGATCTCTGTGCGACATCGAGGATGGTGAGACCAGCTTCGGCAACAATCTCAGAACCGTTTATTTCTAATGTTATGGGCATAGTTTTTTATAAAAAAATATAAAGAATGTATAGAAGGCAAGGGGAAGGTAAAGAATGGCTTAAGAGATTTCTCTACATTCTTTACCTTCTCTATATTCTCTGCCTTCTGATCTTAATCAAGCTGCAGGTTTCCATGCCTTCAAGAATGCAGGCAGATGTCCTGCCTCCCGTGGACCGATTGTAATTGTCCAGTCGGGGAGCTCTTCTTCAAGCTCACCCTTCATGGAGGCAAGGTAACCTGGGATAATTAACTCAGAATGATTAACCTTATCCGCAATACCCGCTTTCTTCATAAAGGCGGCAATGACATCCGCACCAAATTTACCTGCAGCCCAGGCTGTCAGCACGGAGAGACCTTCTGTGTCTTTAATGAGGAGATGGGATGGCACACCAGAACCTTCAATTTCACCGGAGACAATAAAGTAGGTGAGAGAGAAATTGCAGGTGATGAGCACGGGTGAGTCTGCATCCGGACCATTAATCGGATAAATATCTTCAGCAACAACCATTGGCCGTTGTGGATCTGTAAAGATATTAAGCTGCTCCAGCAGGAGGGGAAACAGGAGATCCCCCTGGAGATCATCAAGGACGATGATTCCAGCATATTTTGCCATAACAACAGAGGCAATCATAGCCTCCATCATCGGATCATCGGTCATTTCACAAGGAAAGACAATGGTGGGGAAACCAAGGGGCTTATATTTGGCATTCACTGCAGCACGACGGGCAACCACGTTATCCTCAAAGGCCGCGCGTAAGGTACGAGCGCCGGTATCGATAACAAGATCTTTAACGCCTGCTTCCATGGCCTTTTCAGAGACATCAACGAGATTGTCAAGGTTAGTCCCCTTACAGCCCAGGGCACAAGTTGCATCAATGGCCACAGATGCCATGGCATCAACGTTTTCATCAGTAGCGCCAAAGAGCAGAGGCTTGCGGTCACCGCAAAGCTTAACCGCAGCCGACATGGCATCAACATCTTCGGTCATGAGGATGATGGAAGCATCCGGTGCATCAGCCAGAACCTTTTCAGTTAATGCGGTGAACTTACCCTGATCACCAGCAGTATCAGCGATGGCGATGAGCTCTGCCTTAAGGTTTACCCCAACGCGATCATAATGCAGGGACTTGAAACGCTCAACCCGGCCAGCAACATCGGCGTCAGACATATCGGTTGTAACCCGAACAGCAATACCGGTCTGGTTGTCAAAACGTTTCTCATGCCGATACAAACAGGTTTCACCACCAACGGTGAAAGAGTTATCGCCTGTACCGATATTTACAGTACGAATTGGCGGTGCAGAAGCCTCACCAATGGTTTCTTTCACTTCGTCACTGACGTAGGGACATTCACCAATTTCTAGCTGACCTGCAGCAACCTTCATCGCAAAGGCGAGACAGGTTGGAATATTACACTCACCGCAATTCTTCTTGGGGAGCATTTTGAGGATCTGAATACCAGTTAAAGCCATTTTTTTAGCCTCTATATAAATTTAATTTCTAATTAATTATATTAAGGTTTACGGTTTAAGGTTTACGATTGCCGGCTCAAGAAAATATCTTATCAAGATACGATCCTCAAACCGTTAACCATAAACTGGCAACTGTAAACTCTATTATTTAAACCGCTGCTTCCATTTCAAGGGCAGGATGGCCTTTTTCCTTGAGGAATACCATGATCTCTTCTTCAGTGGTTCCATTCTCCTCAGTGGCAATCATGTCGTAGAATTCAGGCATGTCCATTTCAGCACAGCGCTCTTTAAGCTTCTCGGAAATCTCTTCCTTCAGCATCTTCGGCAGCCAGACGATACGTTTAAGTCCACCCTCAGCAAAGAACACCTTTTTACTGGTGAGGAAATGCTTGGATACGCCCATGAACCCTGGAGTCTGGGCACCACCGCCTGCCATACCGGCGAGGGAGGTAAACTTCATACCAGCAGGAGTCATGCCGCGATAATCACGACCAACGATCATAATACCATTACATTGGGGAAGCATGGCCGCAATGGCCTCAAAACAACCACAGGCGGTCATAGGGTTATTCATCAGGGAGTAGAGGCTCACCTCTGGAACGGCTCCACGGGAAGTTTGGTTAACGAATGTGTTGATACCTTCAAAATCGCCAAAAGATTCACTGGAGCAGGTTCCCTTTTCAATGGGCTGATTGGGACCGGTTGGATTTATTTGGTAGGAGGCCTTACCGTCAAGCCAGTTATAGGCACCGCACATGCCGACTCGCTCAGGGGTAATAACACAGACATGGGAAGGTGCAAACGATTGACACAGGGTGCAGGAGTAGAACACATCCTCTGTTTCATCAGTCATGGATCCCAGACGAAGATCACGTTCGTGATACACAGTTTTTGCAAGTTCCATAACCTGCTCAACAGTTTCTTGAACAGTGGAAATCTTGACCTGAACCTTATCCAGAATGGCACCGAACTCCTGATGAAGCTTACCATGAAGTACTTTACCCAAGTGCTTGAAAGAGAATCCTTTTTCAACGGCACCATGGCCGATACGAATCCACATGATGTCACGTTGACCAATATGCATGATGCCTTGAATATAGTTCATCAGATGATGGAATTGCCGCTCCAGAATGGGCTCAAAATCAGATTGCATCTCACGACCGGCAACCTCAACCAGAATACTGATCGGCAAGTTTTGTCCCTGCTCAATATCACAGATATCCATTCCTTCAAGGGTGACAAGACCATCTTCGATTTCATCCATCTCCTTGGAGATAAGCACCTCAACACCTGTGGTACGTCCACCACCACATTCCATGTACAGGTCATCCTTACGGATACGCTCACCCTCAAAGGCAGGGCCAAAGGACATGGGGATGTCGATCTTAGCAATATTGACCTTCAGGCCGCGCACTTCAATGGCCTTCTGGACAAACTCCTCATGGGGAACATTGGCGACAACATGCTCATAGGTACAGACACCTGTGGGCAGAATCTCTGGAATATCAAAGTCAGAGATAGTTGGGAATCCCCAGTTAATGGCACCGGCGGCATTGGCATACCATTCATCAGAAACATCACCAAAGGCCATAACAAAGGCAAAGGTCCGGTTTTTATTATAGAGAAGGTTGGCCGTGGCATCACCCGGCTTAATCCCACCAAAGGCCATGGCCACACGACAGGCAAAACCGATGGAGAAGACAACCGAGGTGTAGGAATCAGCAAAGGGTACGAGACGGGTATTCCAGCCAACCTGAACACCTTGATCCACCAGCTGCCGACTCATATTCTTGCCGTTGACCGAAGAGTCATGCATGAAGATGTAAAGATTTTTTTCCTGTAACTCGAGGGCAATCTTTTCAGCCACCGCAGGATCATCCGGAGCACCGACAATGGCAGCAAAGCCAGGGGCAGAGCCGTCAACAAATTCAACACCGCGCTTTCTGAAAATAACATCATCAGCAGCGCCTAAAAACAGATTGGCGTCCGTTGGCTCTTCCGTTCCTGTAAAGAAATCAGGCGTCTCGACATTGCGAATGGCCTCAAACATCTCTTCTGCAAAATATGTCGCCATACCAGCATCAAGGGCTTGACCCAGATAGGGGAGCCACGTGTTGTCGGAAACAGATCCTGGCAACAGGGTGCGGCATTCCTGAAAGATATCTTTCATGTCGCCGAGCTTTTCAACCTTTGCACCAAGTATTGAATAGATGATGGGCAGGTAATAGGCCGTATTAGGGAACTTAACTTCCTGATCCGCTCCGTATTTCTGCAGAGCCCACTCATATTTTTCTTCAGACATATCAACGATTTTTTGAGCACCGCGGATAGCTGCTGAACAGATTATTTTAGACATTATATTCCTCTTTAATAATTACTTAGACAAACTATCCATTACGCCATTAAACCATCGATCATAGCGCGGGTAAGACTAACAGCCTTAGGATGACGCATGATCATCAGCTCACCGCCCGCCATGAGCATACAACTTGCAGTAATGGCTTCCATCATGAGGGAGCGTGTTTCCTGATCACCGATGATTGCATCAGAAGGCAGTCGACATTCCTTAGCCTTCCAAACCTCGCGACCAAGATTACAAATAATAGGTACCTGTAACTTCTCGTCCTGCTGCATTAAGGCCGCTTGCCGAATACGCTCCATAACAGAATAGGTGTACTCAATACCATAGCCAAGTGCGCCGACAGACGGATCGATCATAACATTGTTCAAACTCACACCCAGATTTTCCATGAGGATGTTAAGCTGCTTGGCAAGGTTTACATCAATGGGGGAAGCCGAAACAATCGGATGCTGAAACGCCATTGCGGTGGCACCCAGGGAGCGGTAGTTTGCCTCAGAAAGCGGCGCCAGACAAACCTTCTTATCACCGATGAGTGAGGTCAATTCACGCAGGGTATCAGTATCTTTTTCAGCGTTTTCACAACCCCAGACAATGACAGGCACGTCAACGGCATCAATAACTGCGGCAGCTGTTTTGGCAGCGGCATCAGCCCCATTGTTCATGCCGTTTGGATCCGTTGAGGTCAGGGAGACACAAATCGCATCGGCACCATACTCAGCAACACATTTTTGGGCCCAGGCTACGGGGTTATCCAGAACGTCTGCAAAATGACGGGTAATGGTTTCAGGCCATCCATCCGTGCCGGAATCAACAACTTCCATGGCGATACGTGGCTTATTGGCCATACTCCCTTCAAAGAGTTGGAAAGGCATTGTCGACTCACCACCGATGGTGATGGTATTGTCGCCGTTACCAAGGGTGGTTTCACGAATAGCACCCGTGTATTTAGCCGTGTAGGCCGTGACAGGAACCTTTGAAGCACGTTCAGCAAGCGGCGTTGTCTCTATAGCAAAGGAACCGGCATCACCGGCGACAGGGGCCTTAGAAGCCGCCGGTTTTGCTTTCGCTTTTTTCACTGCTGGTGCGGCAGATTTTGCTTTAGTTTTTTTCACTGCTGGGGCGGCAGGTTTCGCTGTTTCTACTGGTGCAGCCTCAACTTCTGCTGCTTGCGCAGGTGCAGCGGCAGTTTCTTGCTCAGCTGAATCATCAACAGTAAACGCACTGGGCAAAACACCCCCTGCCCTTTCCATTAAGGCTTCATAACGTTTCACAACCTCTAGAGGAAGATCCTCAGCCGTTTGTGGTGTTCGCGGTGTCTTTTCAATGGAGGCGGCTGCAGGAGCGGCTGTTGCAGCTGGTGCACTTACAGTTTCAACAGGAGCGGCAACCGCAGCCGATGTTGAAGCGGGTGCAACTGGGGAAGCTGCATTGGGAACCTTCCCAAGGATGTTTTGAGCCCCGGCAAAGCTTGATAATGCTTCAAATTGCTCATCTGTCAGATTAAAGGCAGCTTTCAATGCATTTAATCCATTGGTCACAGATTCAAGCGCAAGTAACCGTTCTTGTTCATTCATCTCATGTTCTCCTGCTTCTATATCTTGATTAACTGTATTTTCAATATTTGGGGTTGAAGAAGCTTTAGCATCTGCAAGCAGTTGTACCGCATGGGCTTTGGCCTGATCAAACTTATCCGCTTCAGCCTGTGCCTCAGCAACAATTCGTTTTGCGTGCGCTTTGGCTTCCGCAAGAATCGCATCAGCCTTGGCTGTATCAAGCGGGGCCGTGGTCACAACAATGGACTCTCTAGCCTTCTCAACAGCAGGAAGATCATCGTCAAGCACGGGGCGGCTGGAAAGACCGGCGCGGCTGATAATTTCAGGCACAGCCTCTTCCCAGCCAATAGCCATGACATGGGCACCGGCAACACCTTCAATTTCCTTGATCTGATTGATGATATCAACACAGATCTGAATCCCTTCTTCCTGCTTGTCCTTCGCGTCCTGCAACCTCTGAATCACTTCATCTGTAACGTCCATACCGGGCACAAACTTCTGCATGTACCGAGCCATACCTAATGATTTAGGCGGGGTAACACCGGCCAGGATATGACATTTCTCGTGAAGACCAAGATCGCGAACCATTTCCATGAATTTCGCAAATTTATCTACATTATAGATAATCTGGGTCTGCACAAAGTCAGCACCCTGAGCCACTTTTTTGGCAAGACGTTTGGCCCTGAACTCAAAGGGATAGGCAAAGGGATTCGCAGCACAGCCCAGGAACAATTTAGGAGCGTCACCCTTAATGGCCTCACCACATTGGAACTCCTTCTCATCCCGCATGGTCTTGACCATACCGAGCATTTGAATAGAGTCCATATCAAAGACGCCTTTTGAACCGGGGTGATTACCAAACTTCTGATGATCACCAGTGAGACAGAGAAGGTTCTTTAGACCGAGGGCTGAGGCACCGAGAATATCGGACTGCATACCAATACGGTTACGATCACGGCAAGTCATCTGGATTACAGGCTCAAGACCTTCCTGTTGGGTTATGAGACCCGCAGAGATAGAAGACATGCGGACAATGGCTGTCTGACAATCAGTAATATTTACCGCATCAACATGCCCTTTGAGTATCCGAGCCTTCTGGCGAACCACCTCTGGATCACTGGATTTAGGCGGTCCAAGCTCACCTGTCACAGCAAAATGACCCGCTTTTAATATACGTTCTAAACGACTACCCGATTTCATCGGCGATTTACCTTAGTTCATTTATTAATAAGGGGTGCGTAAACACCCTTTCCATCAATCCGCAGCAATTAAGTTACACTACAGCCGACACCCTTAAGTTCGCCACCTTCCTGGTCGCGACGCATTTCCATATCAAACAAAACACGGTCCTGCTTTTTGTTGATGCCTAAGGCTTCACGTTTTTCTTCAATTTTAGCAATAATGGATTTTGCAATTTTCAGTGGATCGGCCTCAACATTCCACACGGCACCATAGGTCTCCATCATATCTTCTTTGAGATACTTATCAAAGACCTTGGAACCATCTGTCGGAAGAGACTGGAAGATAACCTGGGCACCACTGGCAACAAAATATTGACCAATGGCAACCGCCTTTTCACTCATCCATAACGGTGCGGTACCAACAGCCGGCAGATCACTGATATCATCACCAAGGCCACCTTCATTAACCATTGCTGTAGCGGCAATAAGGAGACGGCTGTTGTCAACACAGGAACCCATGTGCAGTACAGGCGGCATACCAACGGTTTCACAAACCTCGGCAAGTCCCGGACCGCAATATTTGGCGGCCTCAGGATTCATAAGATCAGCACGGCCAAGCGCTGTGGCAGCACAGCCAGTGGCAAGAACAAGAATATTATTCTTAATGAGTTCTTTGGCAATAATCTCATGGGCATCGTCATTGAGTTTGAAGTTATCACAACCAACAATGATACCGACACCACGGATACGGCCATTAATAATGTTATCATTCAAAGGACGATAACTGGCACGGAAACGACCGCCGAGCATCCGGTTAATGGTTTCATGGGAGAAACCGACAACAACATCCAGCTTTTTCTCTTCAGGAATATAGAACTTCCCGCGTTTCTTGTAATTCATAATGGCTTTGGTGAGAATTTCCTTGGCAGAGGCCATGGCAGCATGCTCATCAAAGGGGATATGAATAGCAAACGGCATCTTCGCACGATAGTTGGTGGTGATGATATCGGTATGCAGATTCCGTGTCATCTCACCGAGTGATTGCATCACACATTGCACGTCAACCACCATGGCTTCAATGGCGCCGGTTGCAATGGTAATTTCCTGCTGGATAAAACCCGCCGCAACCGGAATTCCGCGGCGCATGAGAATTTCATTTCCCGTACAACAGACACCGACAAGGTTGATACCCTTGGCACCCTGCGCCTTGGCAAGGTCGAGCATCTCCTGATCCTGGGCTGCAATACAGAGCGATTCCGCCAGGAGCGGCTCATGACCATGGACAGCCACATTAACCTGATCTTTTTGAAGCACACCAAGATCAACAACGGACCGCCGTGGAACCGGGGTGCCGAACATGATATCAGTCAGTTCAGTGGAGAGCATGGAGGAGCCCCAACCATCAGATAAAGCACAGCGTGAAGCCTGATTGGTGATGTTCTCATACTGCTGATCAACACCCATATGGGTACGATGCATAAGCTCAACGACCTCGCGGTCTATACCGCGGGGCTCAACACCAAGTTTCTTCCAGATTTTTTGACGTTCCGCAGGGGCACGCTTCAGCATGGCCAGAGGTTCATCATTTTGACTGCCGAAATCAGCAAGGGCCTTTTCGCCAAGTTCAAGGGCAATGTCGTTCTTGTCGCGGCCTTCAACGTCAACGCCGTAAACCGCAGCCAGACTATGCAGTTTGACCTCGTCCTTAATCTCGTGGGGCGTATTTCCCTTTGCAGTTTCAATAAAACCCTTAACCATCTCACGGGCATGATCGCCGTGGGCTGCTGAACCCGCAGCAACGGTACGGGCAAAGTTGCGGGCCGTAACCGTATCCGCAGTAGCACCACAGACACCGACCATGGACTCAACGCCATCAATAATCTGACAAGGTCCCATGTTGCAATTCTTGCAGCAGGTACCTTTTTGCCCAAAAAGACATGCTGCCATGCCACGGGCCTTGACACGGTCATAGGCAGTCTTGGTGTCCTTTGCTATGTCCTGAGCAAGAACCAATTTAGAAGAAGCACAGGTCATATCTGCACATCCTTCACATTCATTTCTTGAAGAAGCCATCTATATTACCCTCAACATTGTATTTTTGAGAAAATGAAAATTTCAGATTAAACTAAATGCGCGTACTTAAAGGCCATTGGCCATACGTGCAGCCTGAACGGTGTTTTTCATCAGCATCGTAATGGTCATAGGGCCGACACCACCTGGAACAGGGGTAATTGCTGCGGCCTTTTCCTTCACGGAAACAAAGTCAACATCACCCGCCAGAAGAGCCTTGCCGTTCGCTGCCTGACCAATACGATTCACACCGACATCAATAACCACAACACCCTCTTTAACTTGATCCGCGCTGATCATGTTCGCAACACCAACGGCGGCAATGATAATATCAGCACGTTTGAGGTGAAAATCAATATCTTTTGTCCTGGTATGGCAAAGAGTAACAGTGGCATTGCCACCCGCACGTTTTTGCAGCATGAGATTGGCCATTGGCTTGCCAACGATATTGGAACGGCCGACAATAACAACCTCGGCACCAGACGTCTCAACACCGGAACGAATGAGAAGCTCCAGGATACCGTGTGGAGTACAGGGAAGGAAACATTCTTCACCGAGAACCATCTTGCCGATGTTTACAGGGTGAAAACCATCGACATCCTTATCCGGATCAATGGCATACAGCACCTTTGCCTCATTAATATGCTTCGGCAGGGGGAGCTGAACAAGAATACCGTTAATTTTATCGTCCTTATTATACTTGTCAACAAGGGTCAGAAGAGCTTCTTCCGGGGTAGCAGCATCCAGGGTAACCTGCTCAGAATGAATACCCAGGGCATGAGCCGTCTTATTTTTTGCTGAAACATAAGATTGTGATGCAGGATCTTCACCCACCAGAATAGTCACAAGACCAGGAACAATATTATGTTTCTCTGTAAGTTCTGCAACTTCTAGCTTTAACTCTTCCCTAATCGCTTTGGCTGTTTCGGTCCCGCTGATAATCTTGGCGCTCATTGAATCTCCTTAAATCACATAAATATTTACGATAGATTGGCCTTAAAACAACCAACCTAAATGAAGTCTAAAACAGTTGGCTGGCGCAAAAAACAACCACCCCAAACAAGACGAAGCCCAAGCGAGTGTACCCTACCATGTTTAGCAAACATTAACAGGCTCAGAACAAAACGGGACACCAGTTGGGTATAATCTAAAAAATAAACCAACCAAGACTAGTAAAGTTGCGCCTTTTTTGCAACAATTTTTAGCACAGCCAATTGTAATTTAGCAGAGCTTTAACTTCGCATAACTGCTTTCTTTTTAAGGTACAAGTAGTTATACCTATCGCGAACCGACAGTAATACATAAGCACGCTTAACAGGAAAATTCAACAGGACTTATTTGAAATTAAAAACAGAAGTTGCGGAAAATATGAAATTATTTACCGTCTGGCATTTTCAGCAAGCTTTACAATAATATCACTGGTTTGGCCAAGACGCATTACGAGTGTCCTGAAGAGATGCTTGGCAACATTAGGATGCTTTTCAATAATCTCCATCATTTTATCACCAGGAAAACGTTTCACCTTCGCTTTACCCCTAGCAACAATGGATGCTGTTCGTGGTTCACCTGAAATTGCTGACATCTCACCAAAATACTCACCAGGCTCTTTAATATCAGCAATACGTTTACCATCTTTTACCACCATAACAGTGCCTTGCAGGAGTTTGAAGAAATCAATATCCTTATTGCCCTGATAGATTATATCTTCGCCATCCAGGTAGACTTCCACCTCAGGATTGACCAGATAAGCTGGAAGACTTTCTTCATTGATAACCGTTGTCTTAAGCACTTCCCGGATAGCAGTCACCCCCCGACTCGCCTTCAAAAGTGCCGCATAGCGTAAGGGGTGCATCCCTGACTGAATAGCAACTTTTCGAAGCTGATCCTCGGGAACCTCGGCATTAATTGCAGTGGCCACATCATCGGTCACCTCCATGAGCTCAAAAAACCCAACCCGCCCCTTATACCCACCGCCATTACATACCCCGCACCCCTTAGGCTCAAAGAGTTGAAACTCTTTTGCAAGAAGCGCCTCAGTAAAACCATAACCCAATAAAACATCATCGGCTGGACGATCAATTGGAGATTTACAATTTTTACATAAGCGGCGACCTAGTCGTTGAGCGAGCACCATGGAAAGAGAAGACGACAACATGAAGGGAGGAATACCAATATCAACCAAACGACCAATAGTTGCAGCAGCATCGTTTGTATGCAGGGTTGAAAACACAAGGTGACCCGTCATGGCAGCCTTTATAGCAATCTCTGCCGTTTCCATATCACGAATTTCACCAACCATGATAATATCAGGGTCTTGACGCAGGAAGGCCTTAAGGGCCTTAGGGAAGGTCATCCCCACCTCCTGGTGAATATTAACCTGATTGATACCTTTAAAGTTAAACTCCACAGGATCTTCAGCCGTCAGAATCTTGGTATCTTCTTTATTCAAAGAATTTAAGGCCGAGTACAGGGTTACCGTCTTCCCAGAACCCGTGGGGCCAGTAACCAGAAGAAGCCCTTGCGGCTTTTCAAGACTTCGTTTTAAGGCCTCAAAGGTCTCAACTTCAAAACCTAGTTTGGTTAAATCAACATTCAAGGAAGACTTATCCAAGATCCGCAAGACAATGGATTCACCCCACAGGGTCGGCAGGGTTGAAACACGAAAGTCCACCACCTTATTACGACCAATACGCATCTTGATACGACCATCCTGCGGGACCCTTCTTTCCGTAATATCCAGCGTAGCTAAAATTTTAACTCGAGAGGTGAGTGCATTTTTAATACCCACAGGCAGGTTCATGGATTTATACAGGGAACCGTCAAGACGATAGCGTATCTGTAAATTTTTCTCATAGGGCTCAATGTGAACATCGGAAACACCATCCTGCACTGCCTTAATTAAAATACCATTAACCAATTTGATGATGGGGGCATCCGAGGCTGAAAATTCTTCAGGCCCTTCATCCATATCTGTGGTCTCAATGGCCATATTATCGGCAACTTCAGAGGCAAGGGAGCCAAAATCAGCAATATTTGCAACCTCCTCTTCCTCCTCCTCATCGGCCTGTGCACTTAAACCAAGTAACTCGCGATGCTCCTCTGCAGATATTCCATAATACTTGAGGATCGCATCAGCAATATCCCGCTCAGTGGCGACATTTACATCAAGGCCTGCCTTCAACTCAAACTGAATCTCATCAATGGCCTGCGTATCCGTAGGCTCACTCATGGCGATCATGATGGTATTGTTGGTTTTACGTATTGGAAAAATGAGATACTTCATGGCGAGTTCAGCGCTGACAAGCTGTCGAACATCTTCACTGGGATGCTGATCTTCAATAACGACACTTGTAAAATTCATCACCCTGCTGAGAATTTTACTCACCGTATCCTCTTCAATATGACCAAGCGACAGCAAGATACTTGACAATCTCCTCCCATTTTTCTTTTGAATCTTCACGGCTTGGGCCAACATGGTGGAGTTGATCTGCCCCTCTTTACGAAGAATTTCACCAATCTTTAATTTACCTGCACCAGATTGATCCTTAACAGAGGCCGACAGGGAGGATTTTTGTTTGTTTGGATTCGCAGAAGTCATAGGGAGGAAAGGGGCTCGAGTATCTTTTGAGGTATTAAGGGCACGGACAATTTAAGCATTTATTATCATAACAACTTTTTTCACCTAGCCTCAAACAAAAAAAGGGCCCTGTGGATTTTCTCCACATGGCCCTTTGCAAATAAACTTCAGGATGTAATTCTTACAATCTAGCCCCACATAAATTAGATGGGGATAACTACATTCACGAAATTGTTTTAAAAAACAATTTCTAATGAACTAAAATACACCTTTAATCTTACCGGTCTCAACGTCAACATCAACGCGACGATACGCTGGATTAGAACCAGTACCAGGCATGAGGCTGATGGCGCCGGCAACAGGTACAACAAAACCCGCGCCCTTGTAGGTGAGGATATCACTGATTGGTAATGTCCACCCCTTAGGCACACCTTTGAGCTTAGGATCATGAGAAAGAGACAGGTGAGTCTTAACCATACAGGTGGAAAGCTCACTGATCTCTGGATCGGCCTTCAAGCGCTCAAGCTTAACCTTAGCTTCTGGGGTATAGGAAACGCCATCAGCGCCATATACTTCTTTAGCAATAATATCGATACGATCATCAAGAGGCATACTCAGATCATAGAGGAATTTAAACTCATTAGGCTCTTCACAGGCATCAACAACGGCGTCAGCGAATTCGAGGGCTCCGGCACCACCCAGCTCCCAGTGACGGGAAAGGGCAACACGGGCACCAGCTGCCTCACCGATGCGACGAACCGCAGCAATCTCAGCATCGGTATCGGTGTAGAAGGCGTTGATACAAACAACAGGGTTGATACCCGCTTTTTTGACCGTCTCGATGTGATGAACAAGGTTCTTACAACCCTTTTCAACCCAACCAACGTTCTCGCCATCATACTCTTTAGGCATTGGCCGACCCGGTACAGGAATTGGTGCACCACCGTGACATTTAAGGGCACGGATCGTGGCAACAACAACGGCACAGTTCGGCTTGAGGCCGGAGTAACGGCATTTGAGGTTCCAGAACTTCTCAAAACCGATATCAGCACCAAAGCCGGACTCGGTAACATTGTAATCGGCAATTTTAAGACCAACACGGTCAGCAATAACAGAGGACTGACCGATGGCGATATTTGCAAAAGGTCCGGCATGAACCAGAACAGGCTGACCTTCAAGGGTTTGCATCATATTTGGGTTGAGTGCTTCAACCATCCAGGCGGTCATGGCGCCGGCAACGTCAAGATCTTCGGTGGTGACTGGGCGATCTTGACGATCATAGGCCACAACAATCTTACCAATACGCTCACGCATGTCTTTGAGATCGCGGGTGATGGAAAGGATTGCCATAATCTCAGAACTTACCGCAATGGCAAATTTGGACTTCATGGTAAAGCCATCAAGCTTACCAGGTCCTTGACCAATGGTAATATCTCTCAAGGCTTGGGCACAGAAATCAATAATCCAGCCAAATTCAACTCGTTTTGGGTGAATATCAAGTCTTTTCAGGCCAATCTCTTTTAATTGAGCATCGGTCTTATTGGCCTCATGTTGCATTCTTGAAGTGAGTGCTACCATACCCAGGTTATGGGAGTTCATGATCGCGTTGATATCACCGGTAAAACCGAGAGAAAAAGGTGTAAGCGGGATACACTGGGCAAGACCACCACCGGCAGCAGAGCCCTTGATATTCATGGTTGGGCCGCCTGATGGCTGGCGAACCGCACCAACAACAGACTTGCCACGCTTACCAAGACCCTGAACAAGACCCATAACACAGGTGGACTTCCCTTCACCAAGCGGTGTTGGAGAAATAGCAGTTACATCAACATATTTTCCATCCGGACGATCTTTAGTACGTTCAAGAATCTTACGGTAATCTAGTTTGCCGAAGTAATGACCGTGAGGAAGGAGCTCCTTGTCCTCGATACCAAGTTGCTCAGCAACTTCGTAAATGGTCTTCATGTTCTTTTCTGCATCTTCTGCTATTTCCCAGTCCGCATGTTTAGTTGGGTCTAACGCCATATTCTTACTCCTCATGGTTATTGTGATAACACTATTAATTTCTTCTATAAAAACAGCCCTGTGTTCTTACACCACTTTCAGATTGAGATCAATCCGCATAAATACGTATTTTTCCTATGAGATCGTGCCACGCCCATAAAAAAAAAGCCCATCCCAAACGGGATAGGCCAGCAAATAAAAAAAATAATCAGGTCAAATCAAGATCAAACGAACCATACACATCAGGAAATAATTCCTTAAACTCTTTAAACAAAGGAATCATCACTTCCCGCATGGACGGATCCGCGCCCTTTGTCGCCCGTAATTTGAACATATGAGCCCATTGAAAGAGATTGGCAAAAACAATCAACTCGGTCTTGCAGGAATTAGGCAGCACTGTTCTCGCGGCCTGGGGCGATGATGTCTCAAGCAGCTTGAGATACAACCTCTCCGTATCTTCCATGGCCTGAGTCCATAGTTTATACTCTTCTGAATCCTCAGCGTAAAAAAGGGGCTTAATAAATGTCACCTGATTACCAAATTTATCGGCTCCATACCGACAATAGCGCTGGCTCTCCTGCAGAAAGCTGCATGGCCGATGACGCACCATTTCATGGGTTACGGCCCGGTTCACGGTAAATTTTACCGCAACCCAGCGATGTCTCCCGTACAAATGCGGAGGAAGCTCACCAACTTCCGAGAGATACAGCTTTTTCACCATGACTCCCGCCTGGTTGACAATACCTCGTTCAGGCGTAATGTCCTCATAAAACAGGGGATGGTGCTGGAGCAGATACGCTGTTATGGCTTTAACAATTTTCAGATTACCGTGATCAAGATATAATTCTCTAAAACCACGGACAGAGCTCGTGACAAGCAGAATGTTTTTATCAAGGGTATCAATCGTCAGATATTTCGGCAGAACATTATACAGCTTTGCGGCAATATTCTCCTTATCAACCATCACCTCCAGGGTGAGCACGGCCATTTCAGTGACCGAGTTATGACCATGCTTCAGAATCGTTTTAATAAAACGGGGAGCTGATTCTGCAGTAATTTTATCTTCACTCTTGTAACAGAGACGACCGCATCCCTCGATACGCACAGGAAGGGACTGCTCATCTAAATCATGCATAATTTCATAGGAAGGAGGAACAACAATCATATTAGAACCCTTGGTTAGGTTATTTAGTCTATAGGTTTTATTACAAGCTCACTCTTTAATCTATTAGATGAAAGACAGGTCCAGACCATCACCCTAAACACCTAAAAGACTAAACAGCTACATACCTGGAATGCTACTTCCCGAAACCACAACTTGAACAAGATCCACCGCCGGCAATCTTGTCACGATCTTCCCAAAACGGGGACATGGCCCGCAGATTAGCAATAATCGGTGGGAGCTTCTCAAGGATAAAATCAACCTCCTCTTCCGTATTATAAACACTCAAGCTAAAGCGAATAGAACCGTGGGCTGCGGTAAATGGAACACCCATGGCACGCAGGACATGGGACGGCTCCAACGAACCGGATGTACAGGCAGAACCGGACGAGGCGCAAATACCAAATTGATCAAGGTGGAGCAGGATAGCCTCGCCCTCAATATACTCAAAGCTCACATTGGTTGTATTGGGTAAGCGATATTCCTTGTGACCATTTAATATGGTGTGGGTAACCTTTTCAAGCAGACCGTTTTCAAGTTTATCACGCAGGGAACGCACAACCGTGTTTTCAGTCTGCAGCATGTGTCCAGCCAGTTCACAGGCCTTGCCTAGACCGATAATACCTGTAACATTTTCAGTACCGCCCCGCCTACCACCCTCTTGATGCCCACCAATGAGAAACGGCATATAGGGTGTACCTTTGCGCACATATAAAACTCCAACCCCCTTAGGGCCATGAAGTTTATGGCCTGACAGGGACAGGAAGTCCACGGGGACATCCTGCAGATCAATGGGGACCTTGCCAACAGCCTGAACCGCATCCGTATGGAATAAAATCCCTCGCGCTTTGGCTATGGCTGCCATCTTCTTGATGGGAAAAATCACCCCGGTTTCGTTATTAGCCCACATCATACTGATAATGGCCGTTTCTTCTGTAAGGGACTTCTCAAATTTATCGAGATCAATGGTGCCATCAGACTCAACGTGGAGTGAGGTAATCGTATGTTTATGACCTGTTAAACGATCCAGGGACTCACAGAGATTCTTCACTGCTGGATGCTCAACCCGAGACGTTACAATATGACGTTTATCAGGACATGCCTGCAGAGCAGACAAAATTGCCGTGGAATCACTCTCTGTCCCGCAACTGGTAAAGACAATCTCGCTCGGCTTTGCGCCAAGAAGATCAGCAACCTGCCCCCGTGCAACCTCAATGGCCTTGCCAACCTGATCACCAAAACGATGCATGGAGGATGGGTTGCCGTACAACTCTGAAAAATACGGCATCATGACCTCAAGGACTTCTGGAGCAACACGGGTGGTGGCATTGTTGTCCATATAAATAGTTTTCGGATCACTCATACTAAGCCTCCTTCACAACAAGGGAATCAAGAACCTCTTCACGCAGCTTCTTCTCAACATAGTCTTTCAAGGTTATCTGGGATTTGGCACAGCTGCCGCACGCCCCACGCAGGGAGACATAGACATCATTGCCATCTACATCCACAAGTTCAATATCGCCGCTATCCCGTTTCAGATTCGGGCGAATTTCACGTTCAAACAGATCTTCAATTTTCTTGATTTTCTGCATATTGGTCATACGGGGAACTTTCAAAGGAATGATCTTGGCAGAGGAACGGGTCTCATCAATGATTTCCTGAATACGCTCTTCACATTTTCCGCACCCGCCACCAGCCTTGGTGAAGTTCGTCACCTCGTCAAGGGTTTTCAAATTCGATTCAGCAATGGCGCGCTTAATATCAACATCCGTCACACCAAAACATTCACAAACCACCTCACCTTCGGACTTTGGCAACTCCACACCACGGTAATTGGCAATGGAAGCCTCAAGTGCTTCGCGCCCCATCACCGAGCAATGCATTTTTTCCTTGGGAAGACCTCCTAGAAAATCAGCAATATCTTCATTGGTAATCTTCTCCGCCTCTTCAAGGGTTTTACCCATAACCATAAGGGTTAAGGCAGAAGAAGAGGCAATGGCACTGGCACACCCAAAGGTCATAAATTTGGCATCAGCAATACGACCATCATCACCAAGCTTAAAATAAAATTTCAAGGCATCACCACAGGACAGGGAGCCAACATCCCCCACCCCATCGGCATCTTCAATAACGCCGACATTTCTCGGGTTCAGGAAATGATCCTGCACAATTTCAGTATAATCCCACATAGTTATCCCCACAGAACTGCTGTTATGAATGCAATTATAAAAAGTTTTGTATATTATTTAACAGAACCTGAACTAGTAACAACGCCATGGCGAGGTGTCAATTACTTATCATGCAAAAATGAGTAAACAACTTCAGCTGTTCGTTTGCCAAAGCCATTAACCCGGGCAAGTTCATTTTTTGTGGCGGATCTTACCCTTTTCACACTGCCGAAATACTCCAGTAATGCCTGTTGTTTCACCTCGCCAATTCCAGGGATGCTCTCAAGAATCGACGAAATAGTCTTTTTCTGGCGAAGTTTTCGGTGCAGGGTAACCCCAAAACGATGGGACTCATCACGAATTTGCATGAGCAGAAGCAACAGGGGTGAATGACCAGGGAGAATAACAGGATCCTTGCGACCGGGCAGGAAGAGCTTCTCACCCTCTTCATCCTTCTGCTTGGCAATACCAACCAGATCTATCTGGTCTGATAAACCAAACTCCGCCAAAACCTGTACACCAATACCCAGCTGCCCCTTACCACCGTCGAGAAGCAGTAACTCCGGCAGGATATGAGTTTTTTCAGGATCAAACCGCCGTTTAAGCACCTCGTACATCATCTGATAATCATCAGGCGTATCTTTTGATCTGATCCTATAATGGCGATACTCTGAACCCGCCTTTTCACCTTCTAAAAAACAGACAAGGGAACCAACCGGCTGCTTGCCGCTTGTATTTGAAATATCAAGGCACTCGATACGGTCAGGTTTATGCATAAGCTGCAACGTCTCCTGTAACTGTGCTGCCAAAGACTGCCACGATCTCTTGCGCTTATCTCGATCAATGAAAACCTGCTGCGCATTCATTTCAGCCATATCTGTCAGCTTCCGGCCATCACCACGTTTGGGCATACGAACCTCAACCCTGGACTGTTTGAGTTCACCAAGATAATCCACCAGGACCCCCTCATGCAACGCCCAAGGTATGAGCACCAACTTAGGGATATATCGTTCTAAATAATATCGTTCCAGCACCTCACCCATGACTTCGCCATCGTCACCAATGACATTCGGGAAATGGAAACTACGGTTGCCGATCAGGAGCCCCCCCCTGATGGACAAGACAGAAACAGCCAGACTTCCCCTTAAGCGCTTGCAGCCAAAGATATCAATTTCGTCATCACTTCTCCCTGCAACAATCTGTTTTTCAAGAGTTTTACGGAGGGCGTTAATATGATCGCGATAAATCCCCGCCTGTTCAAACTGCATCCCCTGTGAAGCTGCAATCATACGACCTTTAAGGTCAGCAATGAGTTCTTTACTCTTCCCCTCAAGGATGAGAATAACATTTCTGAGATTTTCAAGATACCTGTCACGGTTAGCATCCCCCATACACGGGGCCAGACACTGGCCCATCTGACCGTTTAAACATGGTCGCCTACGGGGACGAACAGTTTTACAACGGTGCAGAGGAAACAATTTCCACAGGAGTTTCAGGGTATCCCACATGGAGGATATTGATGAATATGGGCCAAAATAGAGTGCCTTATCTCGATTCTTTCGCCGGCTCATCATAACCCTTGGCCATTCGTCCTGAACAGACACACGGATATATGGATAATTTTTATCATCCCTCAGGATAACATTGTACTTTGGTTTATGCCTTTTGATGAGGGAGGCTTCAAGAATGAGGGCCTCTTTTTCAGTACGGGTGAGAATGGTTTCGATGGCGTTAATCTTCGCCACCATTGCCCTGGTCTTATTATGGGATGAACCTGTCAACCGGGCGTATGCCGTTACTCTTTGCTTGAGATTCCGTGCCTTACCAACATATATCACAACCCTGTGCTTATCATACATGAGATAAACGCCAGGGCTTGTGGTGAGATCTTTGAGAAAACTATCAGTGAGTACGGTATGTTCAGACATTATCTTGATAAGTGGAAAAGTTTTAGTCTGAAGCTGCCTGAGATAAAATATTCTAGGCATAGCACAACATTGGACCCAGCCAATAAACCTGAACTGAAGGGAAACTTATTTATCGATATGCACATCAAGCTGCGGGAATGGAATACCAATGCCCTCATTCTTAAATTCACGATGAATGGCTTTAAGAAATTGATGGATTTGCATGCCCCTATCACGGGGGTCAGAAACCCAAACCATGAGTTCAAAGTTCACCGAAGAGTCTGCCAGGGCGCGCACCCTGGCACGGGGAGCTGGCTCTGCCAAGATATCATCACTCTTACCGGCAATACCCAGTAAAATATCCTCTACCTTGTCGAGATCTGTACCATAGGCCACGCCCACTGGAATTTTTAATCGATACCGGGGAGATGGTGCGGTTTCGTTAACAATACGCGAATTAGCCATAATACTATTGGGTACGGTCACCAGCACATCATCACGGGTCAGTATCCGGGTGGAACGAATCCCTAAACTTACCACCTCACCACGACCCACATCATCAATAATGATATAATCACCAACCTTGTATATCTTATCGAGGAATAACGAAATTCCACCAAAGAAATTTGCCAGCGTATCTTTGGCCGCAAGGGCAATGGCGATACCTGCGACACCGGCAGAGGCAAGAAGCGGCGTGAGGCTAATATGCCAAATATCCAGGAGTAAAAAGGCACCGGCAATAACCACAACGAGAACAGACAACTTATGCAGCAGAAAAAGTAAGTCCTGCCCTACCCCCTTACTCGCCCTGGTAAAATGATCGATACAGACATGGGCCACTTTGTTAAGGCCGACAACCCAACTGAATAACACTCAAACAAACCCTGTTAAAAAGCTGGGCGGAATAATCCTGAATATCAAGATCTGCCAAAGACAGAATAAAGGCAACGCCGATAATCGTCCAGCTGACAGGAGACTGGAGGGGGTCGATGATCTTATCATCAAGATCAGAACTGGTAAAATGAGCGAATCGTGTAACAATTTTACCCAGCAATAAAGATATAAGAACTGCTATACCGCCATATAAAACAAAAAGAATTACCATCTGCAGGGCAACATAATCCCGGACAAAAACGACCTGTTCCAGATAGGTAACCATACCTTTCACTCCATCATAAGTTGAAAATAAAACAAGATCTCAGAGGAATCGACCCCATGAAACCACTAACAGAAGTTGCACCTTAAAGCCAGTCCGACAGACAGAGCCCTACCCCTATACGATTGTTGTACTTATCATAATCAGCCAAACTCTCACCATAACCTGTGAAATATTGCACATACCCTTTTACATAGGGGTAATTCCAGATAGGAAAACTCCAACTGGCCTCGACAGCTCCGCGACGAAAACCAGACTCCAGGTTATTGCGACTCATAATGGCAAAGGTATGCTGATCAAGCTTATAGAGAAGGCGAAGTTCTCCATGACCGAGGTATTCTGTAATATCAG
>JAQIBE010000245.1 GCA_027859235.1 Desulfobulbaceae bacterium | reverse complement strand
TGGTTTCCTGCTGCATAGAAGAGGCAATCGTCTGGCCGCCATGAAAAAGTTGCATGGAGACCGTGAGCATTGTGCTCCAATAGGCGGTATCCTCATCCGGATATCCCGGGTTATCGTATTCGGTGTCACTTCGGTTATAACTTGCATCGAAATTAATCTTGGGCAGGTTCTGGCTCCTAATCCGAACCTTTTCCATTTCGGATATCTTGATATTTAAGCGGGCCTCCTCGACATCCGGCCGCACCTTGGCATTCTGCAAGTATTCTGCGAGCATTTCCTGCAGGCTGTAATCCATCTCTGCCAATGTCCCGCTATATTTTACCGGCTGTTGAATATCAAGCGCCAGTAACTGATTCAAGGTTATACGGGCGTTCTCCTGCCCGGTTTTAACCTGATCCAGATTCTGCCTGGCCCTGGCCAAGGCTACTTCGGCCTGCATAACATGCAGCTTCGGCGCCATTTGCCGCTCATAAAAAGCCTGGGATGCGGCCAGTTGCTTTTTTAAGCGCTCCACGGAGGCCTCAATCCTGACCGCGTCATCTTGCATTTTTAGATATTGAATAAATTGCCGCCGGATATCATAGGCAATACGCCCCTTGTTATTAACCAATTCCGCTTTCTGATATTTCAGCATATACTTGGCCTTTGCAACGGAACTAATACCATAAAAGCCCGTGAAAATAGGCTGTGACAAGCTCATCCTTTCAGTAACGCGATTCTGACTTAAATAATCATTATTGAGAACGGTAGTATCCTGATCATTCTCCAAGTTAGTATCTTGGTACATAATGGACATAGTCGGAAGAAAATTGCCATAAGCATGAAGTTTACCTTGCTCTGCCTCCTCAATACCCAACTCCTGAGCTTTAATATTCAGATTGGCCTCAAGACCTCTGTCCACTGCCTCGGCCAGATTGTAGGCCGCCACAGGTGAATATGAGAGTATTACTATGAAGAAGCAGATGGTTATATAAAAAGTTATTTTCTTCATACGTTAGTTGCCCTTATCCTGTTTAGCGTGCGCCTGCACAAAATTTTGAGTAAGCGGCTCCGTGATGTAATCAAGTATGGTTCGGGGCTTGGTTATAAAAAATACCATGGCCGGCATCCCGGCAGAAACATACATTTTCTTGTTCCGCAAATCATCCTTATCCAAAGAGATCTGCACCATATAAAAAGGCTGCATACGGCCAGATGCTGACTTACGCTCTTCCCTGTCAGCGGAAATATAAGTAACGTGACCGTTTACCTTACTAAGCGTCTTGGCATTGAAGGCCGAGAGCCGGACCTCTACCCGTTGATCCCGGTTAATCTTGACAACATCCTGAACCTGAATAGGGCATTCGACCACCATCTCACTGTTTAATGGCAGGATATCAAGAATTTCACCACCAGGCGGCAAGACCCCTCCCGGCGAATGAATATTCAAAGAGGCAATTTCCCCGGCAATGGGGGCGATCACAGTCAAACGAGTCTGGGCATCATCCAGAGGCAGCAGCTGGTCCCGTAGATCCAGCAATTCGCTGTTAATAGGCCCTAGCTCCGTGGTCGCCTGCTCTATGTAGGCATTGCGCATGGCGTTAATTTTGATTTTCAACTCAGCTATCTTGCCACGATTTTCCGCAATCATGCCTCTCAGCATGGCCCTTTGACCTTGCTGTCCGGCTAGAGAGCGCTGCATTTCCAGGACAACTGATTTTTCCAGAAAACGGTCATCGCTTAGAGCCTGTTTGGCCTGCAACTCCTCCTGCAAAGATTGAATAATCTCTTCCGTCGAACGCCCCTGTTCCTGGAGGCTGTTATTTTCCTTGTATACCTGCTCAATTTGCTTGTTGAGCAGATCAATCTGGCCCTGCATTGCTTGTAATTTAGAAGTGAAAATCTTATTTTCAGACTCCATCAAAAATGCCAGGTCGGCGGTGAGCGGCTTACCTGATTCGGCCAGCAGTTCGGCGGGCCAGTTAATTTCGGCAGCAGCAGTTTTTTCAGCCTGCAGACGGGCAGCGGTGATCTGCCTGGCGTACAGTTGACCTCGCAATTGATCAACCGAAGCAAGGATCCTGGAGCTTTCCAGAATCAGAAGGGATTGGCCCTTATCGACCTGGTCCCCCTCCTTCACCAGAATTTCCTTGACAATCCCACCTTCAAGATGCTGGACGGTTTGCCGCTCGGCCTTCGCCTTGACGATCCCTGGGGCGATTACGGCGCCGCTTATTTCGGTATAGTGGACAAACAATCCACCAGCCACGAAGAAAAGACCGACCACAATCAGACCGGCAGCAATAATCCATTTGGAGTTGCTGAAACCGATCCCAAGTTCCGGCGGAGGACTGCTGCTGTCCTCAAGTTGCTCATACTCTTCATCGGAAACCTTGGCGCGAAACAGGTTAGACCATAACGTAAATTTGCCGGTTTTATTTTGGTCAGTCATCACGAGTTCACCACAGGGACTGGGACGGTCTGCATACCGGGTCTGGGAGGGCTAGAGACGGGCGGCTGGGCCGCCTTTTGCTGGGCTTCAGCCAGAAGTTTAAAAACCTCATCGCGAGGACCGAAAGTCACCATCTGACCATTTCTAAGCAATAATATTTTATCCACACCAGCCAAGAGGCTTGGCTTATGGGTGACCATAACCAGGGTAGTGCCTTGTTCCTTGAGCAGCTCGAATGACTTTAGCAGGGCCGCCTCTCCCACCTCATCCAGATTAGAATTCGGTTCATCAAGAATCACCAGCTTAGGATCGTTATACAGGGCCCGAGCCAGGCAAACACGCTGCCGCTGTCCCCCGGAAAGCGCCATGGTCTCCGGGCCGATCGGCGTATCATAACCTTGGGGCAACCCCAGCACTAGCTCATCCACCCCGGCCATCTCGGCCGCCGCCAGGACCTTATCTTCGTCATGTTCCCCGAATCTGGCAATATTTTCACTTACAGTGCCGGAAAAAAGTCTAACATCCTGGGGCAAATAACCGATGTGTTGCCCCAACACTTCCTGCTCCCAAGCAAAGATATCGGCGCCATCCAGTCTAATTTTCCCGGCAGTTGCCGGCCATATGCCCAACAAGAGGCGACACAGGGTTGATTTTCCGGCCCCACTAGGCCCAATAAGACCCATTGATTCACCCGGCGGCAGAGTGAAATTAATGCCTTGCAACAGGGCCCTGTTTTGCAAAGCAAAACCAGCCTGCTCAGCGGCAAGCAAACCCGTCGGCACCGGCAATTCCATCTTTTCATCTTTGGGGAGTTTCTGAATAAGTTGATCCAACCGTTGGTAAGCGCCCCGAGCCTCAATAACCCCCTTCCAGGTTGAGATACTTGACTGGATGGGCCGCAAGGCCTGGCCCATTATAATTGAAGCAGCAATCATAACTCCGGCGGTTGTCTTACCCTGCAGGGTCAAGTAAGCACCAACCGCGTAGATCCCAACCTGGAGGGATTGACGCAGCCCGGAAGAAATAGACTGAACTAGACCGGCATGGCGGCTGGCCTGGGTTTGCAGTTTAACAACATTGGTATTGGAAATCTGCCAGTGACTGGCTATCCCCGACAGCATCCCCATGCCGCAAACCACCTCGGCATTATCGGTCGCGTGCCCGATAAAGTTCATTCCGTGATTGTTTAGCTGGTTGGCAGCCCCCAGAGATTTAGCGGTTAACTTTTCGTTAATAATCGCCAATACAAAAAGGATTACACCGGCGCCGGTAGCAAAGACACCCAGCCAAAAATGGAGATAAAATATAGCCCCTAAAAAGATCGGCGTCCAAGGCACATCAAAAAGAGTAGCAACGGACTGTCCCGAAAAGAAAGTCCGCAAAGTAGAGACATCTCGCATGGATGCTTCCGGTATTAGCCCAGGTACTGCTTGGATCTTCAAAATATTTTCCAGAACATCCCGATTGAGGGTGTTCTCAATATCGACTCCACAGCGCACCAAGAGGCGGGATCGGGTGAATTCCAAGGCCGCCCCTATAGCCAGGGCAAGCACGGCGGCGATAGTAATCACCGTGAGAGTCGACATACTGTAGCTTGCCAACACCTGATCATAGATCGTCAACATATACAAAGCAAAGGTCAACGATAGCAGGTTGATAAAGAAACTGAAGAAAAATGAGTAGGTCAGATAATGGCGCCATTGTTTGAAAAATTGTTTCATACGATTTAATCCTCTCGCAAGGCGCGATCAATGCCGTGGCGCAGCGGGTCAATAACAGAACTAAGAACCGTGCGCGGCTCGATGTTGATAAAAGCAACGACCGGCATACCAGGCGAGACATAAAGTCCGGATTTCTCCAGATCCTGCCGGTCCAGCACGACATGGGCAAGATAGAAGGACTGTACCCCATGAGCGGTTCGCTCTTCCTCACGATCAACCGAGATATAGCTAACCTCACCGCGAATCTTGGGATTAGTCCGGGAGTTAAAGGCCGCCAACTGCACATCGGCAGACAGGCCGCGATGAATTTCGGCAATGTCATCAGTCATAATTCGACATTCAATAATCAAGGGCTCATTATCCGGCACAATTTCCAGGATTGCCGCCCCCGGAGCCAACACCTGTCCGGTGGAATGCACCCGCAAGGCCATCACTTCTCCACCGACTGGAGCTACGACCTCAAGCCGTTCCTGAGCATCCATCCTGGGACGCAGTCTTTCCTTAATATCAAGAATCTTCTGGTTAACCTCGCCTAAGTCAGCCGCAGCCTTCTTGGTGTAATCCTCATACAGACTCTTGGTCCTGATCCTAAGTTCGGCAATCCTTGATAAATTCTCGTTTATAAGACCGGCAAGCTGTTCTTTCTCTGACTCCGTCTGCGATAAATTTCTCTGCAAACCAAGCACCACGGTTTTATCAATAAACCTCTCCTGATACAAAGCTGTTTTGGCTTGGAGTTCTTCATTCAGGGAGGCCATAATCAACTCTTTGAAATGAATACGTTCACGCAGAGAATCGATAACTTCATTAAATTGTTCCATCTGATTTTTAAAAAAGGCAACGTTGTCAGCCAAGGCCTTACGACGAGTTGTGAAAATTTTCTGCTCGGAATCAAGCAAGAATTCAATATCGGGACTCAGGTATTTGCCCTCGGTATTGATAAGTTCAGGCGGCCAGACAATATGGTCAGCCCGGGACTTTTCCGCCTGCAGGCGAGCCGCGGTCAACCATAAACCATACTGCCGGGAACGGAGCATTTGAACGCTGGCGTTCACCCCGGCGCTTTCCATCACCACCAGGGGCTGACCCTTCTTTACCTTATCGCCGTTATGGACCAGAATTTGTTTAACAATTCCCCCTTCAAGGTGCTGAACTACCTGGCGCTCAGTGGCAATTTTTACGGAACCTGGAGCAACAACGGTGCCGGTAATCCTGGCCAGAGCCATCCAGATAATTCCACCAATAAAGAGCGTGGCGATAAGCAGCAGACCCCAGGCAATTATGCGCCGGGAATCGGTAAATTGTATTTTTTCCTGTGCCATTACCCTGCCACCGTTTCAGGCATTGCTGCACCACCTGCCTGCCCTTTGGTTTTGCCGGCAGTAGCCGAGGCAAATATTTTTCTACCGATTTCCTCGCGATCGCCAAAATCCACCTGCCGGCCATCTTTGAGCAACAAAATCTTATCGACCTGACTTAACATCGTGGGCTTATGGGTAACAACAACCAAGGTCCCCCCCCGTTCCTTCAATTTTTGCCAGGTTCCAAGCAAAGCCTGCTCACCAATTTCATCAAGATTGGAATTTGGTTCATCCATGATGAGCAAACGGGGATTGTCATATATTGCTCGGGCCAGGGCAATCCGTTGCCGTTGCCCTCCGGAAAGAGCCAAGCCGCCGGGGCCAATAGGGGTGTCATAGCCCATGGGCATATTCAGAATCATCTGATGAACGTCTGCGGTTTTGGCCGCATCAATGACCTTTTCCGAGTCTACCTCTTGAAAGCGGGCAATATTAGCACTTATCGTCCCGGCAAACAATTCAACATCCTGGGGCAAATAGCCAACATACTTACCAAGATTTTCCTGGTCCCAGACGAAAACATTATTACCGTCCAGGCACACCTGCCCGGCGGTTGTCGGCCAGACACCAAGAATCAAGCGGCAAAGAGTGGTTTTTCCGGCGCCACTCGGGCCGACAATCCCCATTGACTCTCCAGGCTGCAAAGCAAAATTTATACCCTGCAGAATCTGCTTATCCCCCATAACCAAATCGACATCCTCTGCCGTCAGCACACCCAGCGGTTCCGGAATATTTTGCGGCGGCCACACTATACTATTTTTAAAGAGTAAATCTAAACGGTTGTATGCTCCACGGGCATCCAGAAAACCCTTCCAGGTTGCGATGCCGTTTTGAATGGGAGAAAGGGCCCGGCCCATAATTATCGAAGCAGCAATCATGCAGCCGGCACTCGCCTGGTTATTGAGGGCCAGGTAGGCCCCGACCCCGTAAATGCCAACCTGCATAAGCTGCCGGAAACCGCCGGTAATTGACTGAATCAGACCGGACTGACGACTCACCTTGGTCTGCAACCTTACGACGGAATCATTAATCTCCTGCCAACGATTGCTAATCCCGTTAATCATCCCCATGGCGCGCACTACCTCGGCATTGCCCGAGGCCTGCGACATAACACGACCTGCAGTGCCGGCCACCGCAGCAGCGGATTCCTGCGGCTTCCGACTGACCCATTCATTCAAGACAGCCAGGATTATAAGGACAATCCCACCGCCGGTGGCAAAAGCACCCAGGACCGGATGCAGATAGAATATTATTCCTAAAAAGA
>JAQIBE010000241.1 GCA_027859235.1 Desulfobulbaceae bacterium | reverse complement strand
TTATACATGGGCTGATTCTCCTTTTTTTGCAGCATAATGACTGCGTTTATCGTTGAGCATGATGTATATCATAGCTCGTTGAGAGAATCAGCCTTCTCATTTTACCTTACCTGGAGTCTGGGCTTACCCGGAGTCTTCGCTTACCCGGTCAACATTCTTAACGGCCCCTAAAGACCTCTGCGAGTTTTTCGCCCAGGGTTTCTGCGGTAAAAGGCTTAACAATGTGCTGACTTACCTTGGCCCTGACGGCAAGGATGATATCGTCCCGCTGTGCTTCAGTGGTCACCATGATAAAGGGTATGTCCTCCGTCCCGGGGTCAGTTCTAATATGTTGGAGTAATTCCAGCCCTGTCATCTCTGGCATGTTCCAGTCAGAAATAATGAGATCAACCTTCTGGGTTTTAAGCAGGTCAACAGCTGTAGTTCCATCATCCGCTTCAACAATATCTTTAAAGCCAAGCTGGATTAAAAACTTTTTTACAATGCGGCGCATTGCAGTAAAGTCATCAACTACTAAGACCTTCATGTTGGTGTCGTAAGCCATCTCTGTCCTCAATATTTAGAGCAAATAGGCCTGAATTCTTCATGACCAATATCAATATTGTTACAGGAAAATAATAAAAGGGGAAGGCTAATTTGTAGTAACTCAAATTCGATCTGACAATTCTCAAGATCATATTTAAGTAAACCTGACACTGTCAGGAAGGTTCCCCCTGTAGTTTCTTAAACAGTTAACATTGCCATTGGCATCTTCATGAAACGCTCTTGGCATGGGCTGAACAGATTTCATCCGCCTTCATGCCGGGAAACTAAAGCCCGCTTAATCTATGATGATTGTGGGGGTTATTTCCTACTGTATTTTTGGTGGGTTTTTTTAACAACATCGATAACCCACTTGACAAAACCAGATGCCAAACATATATTGTAAAAGTAAGTAATCAATTACTACCTTTCAGGAGGCTTTATGATAACCCAGAGTAAGCATCTTCCGGCAGAGGAGCGCCGTACAGTAACTGTCGAGGCCGTGGTCGAGTTGGCGGCAGAGCAAAACCCGAATGATATTACGACATCGACGATTGCCGCGCGCATGGGCCTCACCCAGGGCGCCTTGTTTCGTCACTTTCCCAGCAAGGCCGCAATCCAGCAGGCAGTAATGGAGTGGGTGGCTGAGCGACTACTGTCCAGATTGGATAAAGCCATTCAAGGGGTATCGTCTCCCCTCGCCGCCCTTGAGGCCATGTTTCTGACCCATGTGGATTTTGTCGCCGAGCATCCCGGCGTTCCCCGTATTCTGTTTGGGGAATTGCAACATGCTGAAAAGACGACCCAAAAAGTTATGGTGCAGGCCCTCATCCGTCGCTATGGCGAGCGTCTGCACCGGCTGCTTGAAGAAGGAAAGCTCCATAAAGAACTGGACGCTGATCTCGACACAGAGGCCGCCTCTATTCTCTTTATCGGCACCATCCAGGGCCTAATAATGCAATCACTTTTGGCCGGCGATGTGAAACACATACTCCATGATGCGCCGAGGGTGTTTGCCATCTACCGTCGTGGAATCAGGAGTTCGCAATGAAAAGTCTACCCATACAAGGACGCACCCTGGCACTGGTAGGGGTGCTTGTGCCCCTCTTGGCCCTCTTTGTCTATGTTGCTCTGCGTTCAGGGCCGCTTGCTCCGGTACCTGTAACTGTGACCAAGGTGGAAAAACGCGCCATCACGCCTGCCCTCTTTGGCATTGGCACTGTTGAGGCGCAATACACCTATAAGATCGGCCCCACCTTTGCAGGGCGGGTTCAACGTCTGGATGTGCAGGTTGGAGATTTGGTGCAAGCCGGGCAGGTACTTGGTGAAATGGACCCGGTTGATCTAGACGAACGAATCCGCGCCCAAGATGCCGCCCTTAAGCGCGCCGAAGCGCAGCTCCGTGAAGCCCAGGCGCGTCAGGAGTATGCGCAAACCCAGGCCCGGCGCTATGAACAATTACTGGCAGCACGCTCAACCAGTGAGGAACTCGCTGCCACCAAAAATCA
>JAQIBE010000218.1 GCA_027859235.1 Desulfobulbaceae bacterium | reverse complement strand
CACTGTGTTGAGTTGACCCGTACCGCCTATGGAAATCTGAGTCTGGGGTCTCTCCAGCCCGGCAAGTTCCGTTATCTGACCACCAAGGATCTGGCGCGTATCACCAAAACAGCGAAGACCACACATGAGGTGAAGCGTAGTAAGAAGGATAATAAGTGGAAGCGCTGAGCAGTTGTGAAAAAATATGGGCCAACGAGATGTCCATAGCTGCATAAGGGGGTATAAAGAAATTGCTGCAACGGAGTCTACGCTTACCCGGAGTCTGCGCTTACCTGGTCAAAATTCTTAACACCCCCAAGGTCCCATGGAAACGCTTGCCCAGACAGCCAGTAAAATTCCTGTGCATTTTCAGCTTTACTTTCGTTTCATCATCATTATAGAATGTTCTTGATGGCAACAAAGGGGAAGAACATCAACACTATAGGGTACGGGCCCCTTCAAAAAAATATGATATTGAAAAAGGAATAACGGAGATCATTATGAATAAGTCGGAACTTGTTGACGCCATAGCACAGGAAATGGACATGAACCCGAAGGATGCCACCTCAGTGGTGAATACCATTCTTGATTCCATGTGTAATACACTCATTGGTGGTAATACTATTGAGATTAGGGGATTTGGGAGTTTTGTCATCAAGGACTATGAGTCATACCGGGGAAGAAATCCCAAGACGGGTGAGAAGATTGAGGTTCCGCCGAAGAAGTTGCCCTTTTTCAAGGTCGGCAAGGAACTGCGGGAAAAGGTGAATTCCCGTACCCAGTAAAAAAACTTGTTTTCTGACTGTAAAAAAGCCGCTTCGATTATAATCGAAGCGGCTTTTTTTTAGCCACAGAGATAGCGTAGACTTCGAAACACAGAAGTTTTTGTTTGTGTTTCGAAGTCTCGTACCTCGCTGGTAACATTTTGCTAACAGTCGCCGCGTTGCTGCTGATTTATGATTGAACGTTCAGCTCATGGTTCCATAAAATTACTTAGCCATGGTCTTCTTCAGTTCTTCCAGCCAGAGTTTCAAAGATTTACCATCAGGACTGGTTGCGCCGGGGTTCAGGGCCACAGCCTTTTCCCAGGCGCGGATGGCTCCCTCCACATTATGCAGATCGGTCAAGTTCACCAACCCGGTATTGAACAGGGCAATGAGGTGGCCCGGATCACGGCTTAGAGCCTCTGCAAAGCAGTCAATGGCCTTTTTCGGCTGTTTCGTCCGACGATACATGATTCCCATATCGGTCCACACATTGGGGTCCGTATTATTAATGGTAAGACCGCGGTCGTAGGCCTGGATGGCCTTTTCATGCTGATGGGTGTCAAAATAATTATGGCCCAGGGAGACCCAGGCCTGATAATTATCCGGTTCCCGCTGGGTAAGATCAACAAGGGAGAGGATCGCATCCTGTTCCTTGGTATGATCATGGCCATCAGCCGTCGGTGCTGTCCCCTGCTTGGCTGGCTGGGGGAGATCAGGTGTGGATTGCATGGCGGAGAAGATAATGCCGCCGATGAATCCGGCAATAAGGGCAATGATGACAGCGAAATACAGGGTTTCTTTTTTGACCATTGGTTGCGTTCTCTCTTGATTGTCGGTGGTTGATAGCATATTCCCCCATGGATGAGGGGATATTTATAAGTTATGTGTAGTGTAAACTAAATGGCCAAGAGAATATAGAGGATTAACCCATAGCGGGGATGTAATTTAGGTGACCCCACTATGGGTGGTGGAGGTGGGCAGCCATGTCCCACTATCGGCGCGGGGCCAGGCTTACATTCATGTAGGTGCATCGACTGGTGAGTATAAAAAATTCAACTTTTAGACATCTTTACCCGCGTCCCTTGTATTGGTGGGGAAAATAAGGGTAAAAAAAACTTGACAACCCTCTGGTGAATAGGTTTAATGGTTCTTAAATCAATCTAGGTAAAAGTTTCGACCGGGTTGATATGCAATAGTTACTTTAAGCAGTAGGGGGAAGAGTTTTTTCACAGAGAAAAAACTATTTTTAAAATTTTTCAGGAGAGAGAAATGAAAAAGATTTTATCCGCAGTTGCCGCACTCGGCCTGGTTGCCGGTGTTGCATCCACCGCATCCGCACTGGAATTCAACGTTTCCGGTCATTATTTTCTTGAAGGCGTTTATCAGAGTGCCGGTGAAGGCGTAGGAGTTGTTCCATGGTCAGGACCTGGTGAAGACGAAGCTAGTAATGATGCGTTCTGGCGTCATGAGTTCAAGATCAAGCCCGTTATGAAGGTCAATGACAAGATTGTAGTGAAGTCTTCTATCTATCTTGCCGACAATAGCTGGGGCACGGAGGATACTGCTCAGGATGGCAGTGGTAACAATATTGATGTGCAACACATCTTTATGGAATATACGTCTCCTGTCGGTATGGTACGTATGGGCCGCACCTCTTCCGGTCTCTGGCAGGGTGATTTCCTCAGCTCCGATTCCCAGGCAAATCGTCTGATGTATTTCCCGAATATGTTGCCTGAGAATGTTGGCGCCTGTTTCTTCCTCCAGAAGTCTGCTGAAAATGATGGTTTTGAGTATACTGATGATAATGGTACTCCTCTTCTTCTTGCTGACGACTTTCAAACTTCTGATACCGATGCTGACTCCGATATGTATGAAGCCTCTGTCTGGTATAAGACCAAGGACATGATTGCTGCCCTCGGGTATGATTACATGCGTGATGCCACTAATCCAACTGAGTTATCTACAACACATCGTCTTAAAGGTTATTACAACCAGAATTTCTCCAACATGTATGTTGAGTCTGAATTCCAGTATGATTTTGGTGAGGTAGAGCAAGATGTAGAAACCGTAAATAATCAAGATCAAGATATTAAAACCCTCGGTTTTATGGCTGATGTCGGCATGAATATGGATAAGCTCGATGTGGGCATGATGTTCATCTACGCTTCCGGTACTGATGATGATGAAGAAACCGATGATAACTCTGTTGGCCAGCTTGGCGAGCAGTTTCAGCCTTACAACATCCTGACCGGTGCCACCACCGGTATGTATGTTAGTGATTTTCATCCTGCGGATGGAAATCTGGTAGACGCTGGTATCATCTCCCTCGGCGTGCATGCTGATTTCGCCGTATCCGATAAGCTTTCTCTGAACTCCGCTCTTGTGTATGCGGAAGTAGAGGCTGACTTGGGACCAGGTATGGATGACGAGTTGGGTTGGGAAGTTGACCTCGGCATGTCCTATGCACTCCTGGACAACCTCACCTATCAGATGGACTTCGGTTATTTGATGGCGGGCGATCTCTTTGAAGGTGACGCTGAAGACAACGACGATGCAGAAGACGTATACGTTCTCACCCATCGTCTCACCATGGAATTCTAATCTGACTCCTACAGTCTGATTCCATATTGGCAAAGGCCCGAACCGGTTATCCGGTTCGGGCCTTTTTTTGTGTGCCCACCATGGCGGGTAAACCCCGCCGGCGTTAAGCAGGCGTCACCCCGGCCAGGGGGAAGACGAGCCGCAAAGCAGGTAGGCGCAGACTCCGAGGGCGTTGCCAACGGCAGGGTCTGTCTGCAGCGGGGCAGGGTGCTGGTGTGGTCATAAAAAAGGCGGTGGGTGCTTAACACCCTCCGCCTTTTCCTTTAACCCTTTCAGGTCAACATTGTCGTGGTACTGCAGAAGCCTTGGGAGAGATGACTTCCCCAGCCTGTTCCCGGCCTCTGCTGCGCTGTTGTCAGTAGAGATCTCGGTTACGCATCATTCCGGCTAGCGCCACCTCTTTTGAGAATCACGCCTATCTTGCCGGTCGTTTCCTGGTTGGCCGTCTCTATTATTTTGGCCTTCAGCGTCCTCTTCATCATACTCTGTATCCGGATCTCTTTTGTCGCCTTTACGATACGTTTTGGCTGACCCCTTGCTCCTGTCCTGGCGCGTGTCAATGTCCCGGCGCAACTCTTTGGTCTGGCTCTTTGTCCTGTCCCTCCGCTCATCGCCCTGGATATACTCTTCTTTAGGTCCCCTTTTTCGTTTGTTGCGGTTCTCTTTGAGCTGGCGTTCCTGTTTCTGGTCGCGGGACATTCTGCCGCGGTCCTGGGTGTCTTCGCGCAAATCTTGCCGAAGCTCCTTTCTGTCATCCCTCGGGTCAATCCGCTGCTGCTCTTGTTTACGGTTGTTGCGGTTCTCTTTGATCTGGCGTTCCTGTTTCTTGTCGCGGGATATTCTGCCGCGCCCTTGAATGTCTTCGCGCAACTCCTTTCTGTTATCCCTCTGGTCTAGCCGTTGCTGCTCCTGTTTGCGCGTATTCCGGGGTCTTTTTTGTTGTTCTCTCTGTTTATGTTGCTGCTCTTGGTTAAATGTGGATGGAGGGTAGCGTTTGCTATGTTGTTGATGCTGACGGTACGGCTGTGGGTCAGCAAGATCCATGGTGACGAAGTTGTTCAGGTTGATCCGGATGTGGGGCGGCAGCCTGGGCGCTGACTGCCAACCATTATTATGGGGGTAAAAATAGAGTCTCCGGCTGGTGTCAAAGTATACCTGGTGGGCAGGAAAATAACGGTAGCGGTAGTGGCTCACTCTGACGGGACGGCTTTCACTCTGAATTGCACCGTGGGGAATAAGAGGCGGTGGCGGGGGAGGAAAATGGCGGACCCGGCAGCCGGCGAGCATTGAAATCAAAAGGATTGCTGAAATCAGCAGGGATTTTTTCGTGTAACGAAAACTCATGATTTTCTCCTTAATTTTAAAATTGGCACACAGGGGCCGCAGAGGTTGACCAGCAAGTTGGCTTGGGCGAATCACCTGGAGTGAACCACGCAGATATTGGCCCCACTCTTCAGCAAAATAGGCAACTAATGTCTCCATTTCCCTGTTCTTGCGCACCGTTCCTGTTCAATGGTGGCATCATCTAAACTGAAATGCGAGAATAAATTATAAGTCAGCATTCATTTTTA
>JAQIBE010000160.1 GCA_027859235.1 Desulfobulbaceae bacterium | reverse complement strand
AATTCCTGCCGCCGAGGGGAACCAGAGGCCAGGATAAGATCTTTGCTGGTTTTGAAGGGAGAAGGGAAGTGGGCCATGATTTTATGTTATTCCGAAATAATCGGACCTTCGGGGTTAAGGGGAGCAACAGGATTTCTATATTGACCATTGAACGTCGAGGTAAGCGCTAGACTCCGACTTCCGCCACTCAACAGCCAATATCACAAGGTTCAACACCACCTAGGAGGCTGTCCGTGAATACAAGGTAAAGCGAAAAGTCGAAAAATTGAGACCATTTTTTCGATCATTTTCCGCGAATAGCTGGCTATTTAAGGAAAATTAGCGGGGAAATGGGCCAATTTATTCGGCTTTGTAGTTAGCTTCTTATTCTCGGACAGCCTCCTCGGTTTACCTCTTGGTATGCATCACTTTGGCCGCGGTTTGCTGGCGGAGCTGGAAAAAAACGAAGGGATCCATGTTGCTAATTCTTGCCAGAACGCATGAACCATGCTAGGTTATTTGGCTGTTTGCGTAGAAAATGTCAACGTTGATTGGCAGTGTTACTTGTTGTAACTTGCCGTTATTGTGGCATTCTGTCTGCCGTACCTGTGTTTCAGTTTGCAAGGAGTATCTTTCCAGAAATGGTGAGATTTTTATGATATGAAGTATGACGTGTACTCTGTTTTCAGCCAAGAGAAAAGGGTGCACGCAAACGAGGAAGAGGTGTCCTGTTGAAAAAGAAAATTTTGGTAGCTAATCGCGGTGAGATCGCCTGCCGCATCATTCGTGCTATTCAGGAGCTTGGTCATATAGCTGTGGCCATTTACGAAACTCCAGACAATGGCGCTCTGCATATTCGCGTTGCTGATGAGGCCATCTGGCTTGGGGATGGTCCCCGGGTTGATTATCTCAATATTGAGCGCATTATTCAGGTTGCAAAACGGCATGATATTCATGCGATTCACCCGGGTTATGGTTTTCTTGCGGAGAATCCTGATTTCCCCAAGGCCTGTGTGGAAAATGATATTATCTTCATCGGTCCAAGTTCCGAGGTCATTGCCAATCTGGGTGATAAGGTTAAGGCCAGAAAGATCATGGCTGCAGCGAAGATTCCCATGGTTCCTGGTACGGACAACCTTTCTGATGATGAAGATGCTGCCGTTGCCGAGGCCCTCGCCTTTGGCGAGAAATACGGCTATCCCATCATGCTGAAAGCCACCGCCGGTGGTGGTGGGCGTGGTATTCGCCAGGTGGATGGGGCTGAAGATGTGCAGGAGCAATTCTCCATTGCCAGGGCTGAGGCGATCGCCGCCTTCTCCAGTGGGAATGTCTACATTGAGAAGGTTGTGGTTGAACCCAAGCATGTTGAGGTACAGATCATTGCCGATAAGACGGGTGAAACCGTGCATCTCGGCACCCGTGATTGCTCTATTCAGCGTCGGAACCAGAAGCTTGTGGAGATTGCCCCGTCGCTGATTCCGGACCAAGCCCTCCTTGATGAAATTTGTGCAACAGCGGTCCGCGCAGCCAAGGCAGCCAATTATGAAAATGCCGGTACGGTTGAATTCCTGATTGATTCGGATATGAATTATTATTTCATGGAGATCAACACCAGGGTTCAGGTTGAGCATACAGTGACCGAAATGATAACCGGTATTGATATTGTCCGGACCCAGATCAAGCTTGCCCTTGGCAAGACCTTGCTCTTTAAACAAGAGGACGTGCAGATTCGCGGCTACGCCATTGAGATGCGGATTAATGCTGAGGACCCGCAAAACAACTTCATGCCTGAAGGCGGTAAGACGGTTAGTGTTTATCGCTCCCCTGGCGGCTATGGCGTGCGTTTGGATGGTTTTGTCTATCAGGGGTTCACCATTCCCGAGGTGTATGATTCCCTCCTGGTGAAGCTTACGGTGCATGGTTATTCATGGAATGAAACCGTGGATAGACTGCGCCGTTGTCTGAAAAATTATGTTATTTCAGGTCCGAAGACCACCATTCCCTTCTATTTACAGCTCGTTGATGAGCCGCATTTTCAGTCGGGTGATTTTAACACCTCATATATCGAACAGCATCCTGAGCTTCTTGAGTACCGGGATGATGATTCCGAGGTCACTAAACTTGCCGCCCTGATTGCTGAGATTCATCATGAAAAGATGAATCCATACGCCATCTAAACCAGTTTTGAATTTATTGTAACTATACTCAAGAGGAGTCACCATGAGCCGTATCGTTCAAGGTATGAATATAAAGGAAGTCCTGAAGACTGTGCGCGAGGCAAACGGGTATTATATCACCAATACTGCCCGTGATCTTTCCCAGTCAGATTTCAAAAACAGAATTTTACTACACACTGACCTTATGGCAGCCCAGGCCCGTGAGAAGGCAGGTTATTTTTCACTGGAGATTACCGGCGGCGCCTCAGTGCATGTGGATATTCTCCGTAAGCAGGTTGATCCGTTTCTGAAGCTCAAGTTGCTGCGGGATGCCATGCCCAACACCATGTTCCAGACCCTGTGTCGGGGTGTGAATCTCTTTGGCTATCGTCCATATCCGCAGAATGTTATTCGTTTTACTGTGCGTGAATTTGCAAAATACGTCGATGTGTGGCGTGTATTTGACTTTATGAACTATGTCCCCAATATGCAGGCGGTGTTTGAAGAGGTGCAGCTGGCGGGTAAAATTCTTGAGCCCTGTATCTGTTTCTCCACAGGCCCTGAGCATACGGATGAGTACTATGTGTCCAAGGTGAAGGAGATCTTAGCCGTCACCGGTGAGGATATTGTCCTCTGTATCAAGAACCACGGTGGCTTGGGCAGTCCGAAGCGCATTGGTGATCTGGTCTCAGCCATTAAATCGAAATATCCTGATCTGGTTCTCCATTATCATGGCCATAACACAGACGGCAATGATATCGGCCGCATCACCTCAGCCGTTCTTGCAGGGGCTGAGATTGTTGATGCTGCGGATCATTCCTTCTGCGGTTTCTACGGACCGCCGCCCATTCTTACTGTGGCCCAGACCCTGAAAGACTATGGCAAAGTCGCGGTCAGCTTGGATGAAGAGGCAGTGATCGAGTCCTCAGATGTGATCCGGGATGAGCGTCCCCATTATGAGCTCTTTGAATCCCAGTTCAAGGGCTTCCTGCCCACCGTGCAGATCCATAAACTGCCTGGCGGCGCCATGGGTTCCTCTTTGGAGCAGGCTGACAAGGGTGGTTTCCTCGATAAGATGCCGGACATCCTCCACAATGAATTGCCCAAGGTGCAGAAGGAGCTGGGGAATTACTGGTCAGTAACCCCTGGTTCCCAGATCCTCTGGACCACTGCTGTCTCCAACGTGCAGGGTGGTGATCGTTACGGTAATCCGTCCGGTGACCTGCGTAATCTCCTCCTTGGAAAATATGGTCCCTTTCCCTTCTATGAGCCAGCTGAATGGATCTATGAAAAGGTGCTTGGTGCCGACTGGAAACAGGTGCTTGAGGAAGAGGGTGGCGTTGAAGATATCGAAGATATGGATATTGACAAGGAACGTAAAATCCTCACCGATCGTCTCGGCCGCGAGCCAAGTGAGCAGGATCTGGTTCTCTATCTCCAGCATCCCAATGATGCGGTTGACTTCTTTAAATTTCAAGAAAAATTTGGCAAGGCCCATGTCCTGCCCCCGTCAATCTTTTTGAAACAGGGCGGCTTTCAGCTCGGTGACGAAATTAAATTTTCTGATTGTGATGGTAAGGAACATCTCATCGCCATCGGACCTTCCCAGGTTGCTGAAGATGGCAGCACCTCCATCTTCCTTAATGTCGATCATAATGTCCGTAATTATGAAATGGCCCCGCCTGTTGTTGAGGGTGCCGGCCCTGCCCAGGTAGAAATATCCAAGGAAGAGGTTGAAGATCTGGCCAAGGTCGGCGATATGCGTGCACCTTTTAATGCCAATGTCTGTGAGCTGTCCGTTGACGTCGGTGATACGGTTAAAGCGGGTGACAAGGTTGCCGTGCTTGAGGCCATGAAGATGCAGACCCCTGTGGTGGCTGCAATGGCTGGTGTTGTTGGTTCCATCGTTGCCAAGGTTGGTGACCCCCTGAAAACGGGTGACAAGATTATGAAGATCTCTGGCGGTAATGAAGAGGAAGGCGACGCGTAGTTTTCCTTTCTTAGGAGTGTTATAAAAAAAGCCCTGATCGTTTAACGATCAGGGCTTTTTTTATGTATGGGGAGGTGGCATTTTTTTTCACCATCCCTGTTCTCATTTGCAGATGGTGGGCGTCAGCGGATGGTCAGTCAGTAAAGGCAACCTTATTAAATCCTCCTTGGCTAAACCACGGTCTGCTTGCATTAAAGCCTATAATCTCAATAATATACAGTTCAACAATCAAATACACCTTTGTGGATTTTCTGGTGCAGACGGTCATGGAGGTGCCGTGCTCACCGAGTGAGGTGTGCAGATGAATTTTGGGTTCATCATGTTCATCCCTGAGGATGGAGCCGGTTCCTAAGAGTTCCCGCGGGCTTCGTACCTCCTGCCATATCGGCTCCGGAGGCATGGTTGCTTCTTTGGGGCCGATCACCACGTCCGCTTCCAGGAGCCCGCCGATACAGTGGAACCAGCCGTTGCGAATATTTTCCTTCTTGATGAGGGTGAGAAGTTCCCCGTGAAAGTCATCCCCATGGTCAAAACGTACGACAAAGGTACGTCCCATGGTGCCTGTTCGGTATTCCATTGTCTTTTCCCTTATTTTTTTAAGGCCGCGGCTTCCATGGCCGCGCGTAATATACGAAAAACTTCACGGGGGTAGTTGACCTTTCTCGATTTGGCAAAGCGGGTGGCTGCCCTGCGGACATCCAGTTCGTCGAGTTGTGGAAAACGCTCTTTCATAATGTCAAGGGCCATGGACGGCCACTCTTCGGTCAGGGGTTCATTGTTGTAAAAGGCCTTTTCTTCAGCGACAAGGACATCGCTGATAATGTCATCTCTGAATCTTTCCAGTTCCTGAACAGCGGAATTTGCTTTAAGTTTTGAGCCCTTTCTTTCCGTTATAAAGTCAAACAAAGGATCGGCATTATCATGCTTGCGCAGATATTTGGTGATGTATTTGATCTGGCGTTTTTTGGCGCCGCCCTCTATTTTAATGGCCTGGAGGAGTTCTTCTTTGACAAAATCATCACAGGGAAGTTTTTTGATCACAGCGGCGGAACAGGTGACAAGCTCCTGCACAAGGCTTTCAATGTTTTTTGCCCGCCGTTTTTTTTCTGATCTGGATATATAATAGGCCATTCTTTGGTTCCTGTGAATTATTCAACTCAACCACACCTGAATTGGCGGTAAATTGTTGCCCCTGGAGAGCCGGTAGAGTATTTTATTGTCCAACTGAATCATTACGTCATCTTCATATAAAAGGAAACCCCCATGATTGCATCGAAAAAATTTATTGTGACCCAGCCAACTGAGATTCATTTTGGGGTTGGGGTCGTTGAAACCCTTGGCCAGGTTGTCCAGAAGTATAAAGGAA
Source organism: Desulfobulbaceae bacterium (assembly GCA_027859235.1). GTDB lineage: Bacteria > Desulfobacterota > Desulfobulbia > Desulfobulbales > SURF-16 > JAJRUT01. Next base: position 2,699 of record JAQIBE010000160.1, on the reverse strand, counting down.
CCAAGGTTCTTCTTGTGGCCGATCCTAATTTGCAAGCGGTCGGGTTGCTGGAAAAGATTACAGCGCCACTGGATGCAAGCGCCATTAATTATGTTATTTTTGATCATATTGATCCTGAACCGGGTCTGCTTCTCGCGGATGAAGGGTGCGCCCTTGCTGTCAAAGAAAAATGTGACCTGGTGGTGGGTGTCGGTGGTGGCTCCGCCATGGATGTGGCCAAGGCCATCTCCATTCTCATCACCAATGGTGGCAAGGCCGTGGATTATCTTGGTCTTGGCCTCATTAAAAAGCCCGGCGTGCCCAAGATTATGGTGCCCACCACGGCTGGAACCGGAGCAGAGATGACCTTCACCGCTGTTTTCATCAATGAGGAAACGGGGAGTAAGGGGGGAATGAACGGTGATCCCCTCTATCCGGATGCGGCAATTTTAGATCCGGCCCTCACCGTGACCCTGCCGCCCCATGTAACCGCAGCGCCCGGTATTGATGCCTTTGTCCACGCCATGGAGGCCTTCACCTCAACCCAGTCTCACCCCATATCCGATATGTACGCCATGGAGGCCATGGAGCTTATCAGCCAGAATATTCATCTGGCCTATGCCAATGGACAGAACATGGAGGCACGCTCTGCCATGCTCATGGGTTCCCTTCTCGGCGGCAAGGCCCTTGCCACCGCCGGTGTCGGTTTGATTCACGCCATGGCCTATCCCCTGGGAGGCATGTTCGGTATTTCCCATGGTCTGGCCAATGCCGTGCTCATGCCCTTTGTGGTGAATTATAATCTCATTGGCAATCCGGTGAAATACGCTCGGGTGGCCGATATTATGGGCTACGATGTTGAGAAGATGTCCATCCGTGAGGCCGCCACCACAGCGATTGAAGCGGTGTATAATATGAATCAGGATGTAGGTATTCCGGCGAGTCTTGCCGCCCTTGACATTCCCTTTGCTAAGATCCCGGAGATGGCTGAAATTGCCCTCACCGTGAAGCGTCCTGTGGAGAATAACCCCCGCCAGCCCTCCCTTGAGGATGTGATTTCCATTTATGAGATTGCCCATAAGGGCTGGGAATAGAAATAAAAAATAAACGCTGAACGTCGGAGTCGCTACTCTTGATCTAATTGGAGAATTGCTATGCCTGGTTTTGAAGTTTTTGGTGAAGAAGAGAAGAAGGAAATTAACGACGTCCTTGAGACTGGGGTGTTGTTCCGTTATGAGTTTGGTGCCCAGCGTAAAGGGGTGTTCAAGGTCCGTGAGTTTGAGCAGAAGTTTGCCGCCTATTGTGGGTCTGGCCATGGTCAGGCTGTAACCTCCGGTAGCACGGCCCTCAAGGTCGCCATGGTCGCCATGGGCATCAGCCCCGGTGATGAGGTGATTACCCAGGGCTTTACCTTTGTGGCCACCTGGGAGGCGATTCTTGAGGTGGGTGCTATTCCTGTGTTCACTGAGGTGGATGAGACCCTGAATATGGACCCTGATGATCTTAAGAAGAAGATCACCGAGAAGACCAAACTCATTATCCCGGTGCACATGCTCGGGGCTCCGGCCCGGATGCATGAGATCATGGCGATTGCCGATGGGGCAAATATTCCAGTCCTGGAGGATACGGCCCAGGCACCAGGGGCAAGCCTTGACGGCCGGGTGCTAGGTTCCTTCGGCAGATGCGGCACCTTCTCCTTTGATTCGGTGAAGACCATCACCACCGGTGAAGGCGGCATGATTATCACCGATGATGCCGAGTTATGGCGCAGTATGAGTGAATATCATGATCATGGACATGATCATGCGGTGAACCCCGGTGGCCGGGGTGGTGAGGGCCGTCGCTTTGTAGGGTTTAACTACCGCATGATGGAATTGCAGGGCGCCATGGGGCTCGCGCAGCTGGCCAAACTTGATGCTATTGTCGCCAGTCATAAGAAAAATAAAACATCGTTGAAGACGGCCCTGGCGGAGATCCCCGGGGTGAGTTTTCGGAAGATACTGGATGAAGAGGGCGATTCCGCCTCATTCCTCGGCTTTTTTCTGGAGACAGGAGAGGCGGCGGCCAAGGTCAATGCTATTCTGGCTGAAAACGGCGCAGGGGCCATCGCCTTTGCGCAGAACACGTGGCATTTTTATCCGGCCTGGGAGCATCTCCTCGGCGCGAAGAGTCTATGTACGTCGGGCTGGCCGTTCTCATCCCATGGCGGCAAAAGACGGGTGGTTTATGATGCGGATGCGTTGCCCCAGTCGGCAGCATTGATGGATCGCCTCCTGGTTTATCCGATCCCGGTGATCTTAGCGGATGATCGTCTGGCTGAGATGGTTGCGGCGATTAACAAGGCGGCAGCGTATTAGGCTGCACGTTTCCTGTACATGTTTTACTTCCCCGGATGAATAGTAATATATTTATCCGGGTTTTTTTTAAGTATTTTTTTGAAGTATATGCGGAACTTCCTGACGATCTGTTGTCTTCCTTGACATACCTCTCCGGAATGAAACGGAAAGGATCTGCTATTGCCACGACAGAACGGAGCAGTCAGATTGAGATTAGGGGGTGTGAAGAAATTGCTGCAACTGAGTCTGTGCTTACCCGGAGTCTGCGCTTCCATGAGAAGGTATGTCAAGATGTTCGACGTGGCGAACCACATTTCCTTTAAATTCCATAACGTTAGGCTTCCATTCGCACTCAGTTATGAGCCCTGCCGGGGCTCGGTGCAC
>JAQIBE010000091.1 GCA_027859235.1 Desulfobulbaceae bacterium | reverse complement strand
AAACCCTCTGAAATTATGGCCATTAACGGTGCCTTGGTGCGCGAAGCTGAAAAACTTGGTATAGCCACTCCTGAAAACAAATTACTTATCCAGCAGATCCTAAAGCTCTGGCCAAAGACTATTTAGCCTTACAAAACCCTTAGAACCACGGATGGACACAGATAACCACGGATAATCCGTGTGCATCCGAGTCCATCCGTGGTTCCTTTATTTACTTATTTGCTCCAAATGGTGGACCATGAACTACCTCCTCACAGCAACCTGCTCCCGTGGAATCGAAGATCTTGTCGCTTCCGAAGTCCGTGCAAACGGGGGGACAGACATTGAGATTCAGCGCGGAGCTGTAAGCTTTCAGGGGGATCTGGCCTGCGGCTATCGCTGTTGTTTATGGACCAGGTTCACCTCGCGAATTCTGCTAAGGTTAAAAACCTTTCCCGCCAACTCACCTGAGGAGTTATACGACCATGTGCGCAGTTTCCCCTGGGATGAACACCTGACCCCGGATCACACCATAGCAGTGGACTGTGTGGTGAATAACTCCACCATCACCCACTCCCATTACGCCGCATTAAAGGTCAAGGATGGTGTGGTGGATTTCTTTCGTGATACCACGGGTGAGCGTCCTTCCATACAGACGGATCGCCCGGATTTCAGACTCCATCTCTACATCTCCAGAAACGAAGCCATTTTGAGTTTTGACCTGGCCGGGGTAAGTTTGCACAAGCGAGGCTATCGAATCCATGGCGGCGAAGCGCCGTTAAAAGAGACGTTGGCCGCTGCCATTGTCGCCAGTAGCGGTATCTCCGTCAACATGGATCCAGGCACCATCATCCTAGACCCCATGTGCGGCTCTGGAACCCTTCTTATAGAATCTGCTCTCATCCTGGCTGACCGTGCCCCCGGCCTTGAACGGCGTCATCTGGGCTTTCAAAAATGGTTGCACCACGATGAGGACATCTGGCAGCAGCTCCTTGATGAGGCCATTACCCGTGAAAACCAGGCATTAGACCGTGAATGGCCCCAGCTCATCGGCTATGATGCCGACTCAAGAATGGTGGGTGCAGCCCTGAAGAACATTGAAAATGCCGATTTCTCCGACCGAATCCATGTGGAAAAACGGCAGCTGGCCCGGTTGATCCCTTGTCCCTATAAGCAACCCGGGATTCTCATCACCAACCCTCCCTACGGAGAGCGTCTTTCCGAAGTTCAGGAGGCAAGATACCTGTATAACTTCTTGGGATCCAGCATGGAAACCTATCAAGGCTGGAAGATGGCTGTTTTTGCCAACAACCCGGATCTCCTTGACGGGTTGGGTCATAAGACGACAGGACAGTTTCGTTTCTTTAACGGCCCCATTGCCTGCCAATTACGTCTTCTTGATGTGACCCCGCAGCCAGAACCCCATCGTCTGCAACTATCAGATAATACTGTGGACTCTGATTTCGGCAATCGTTTGCGCAAGAACTTTAAAGGTCTGCAGCAATGGACACGTAGAGAAAACATCCATTGCTACAGGCTCTATGACCGCGATCTCCCGGAATTCAATGTGGCAATAGATGTATACGGCAACCTCCTGCATATCCAGGAATACGCCGCTCCGAAGAGTGTTGAAGAGGAGCTTGCAAGGGTACGGCGGAAATTTATTCTGGAGGAGATTAAACACGTCTTTACGGTGAAACGCAGCCACATCTTCATCAAGACCCGTAAGAAACAAAAAGGCAACGAGCAGTACGAAAAAAAGAAGACCGAGGGTAAATTAATCCAAGTCCGCGAAGGGGCTTGCCGGCTACTGGTGAACCTCACCGACTATCTGGATACAGGCTTATTTCTCGATCACCGTCCTGTGCGCACCATGATTGGCAAATATGCTGAGGGTAAGAGTTTCCTCAACCTGTTCTCCTACACCGGCTCGGCCACCATCCACGCCGCCATTGGCGGAGCGACATCCACCACCAGTGTTGATACCTCCACCACCTATCTCGAATGGGCGCGGAAGAATCTGAACAATAACGGCTTTGAGACAGAAACCCATAAAACCATCAAGAGCGATTGCCTGACGTGGCTTCAGGAAACCACAGCGCAGTATGACCTTATTTTTATGGATCCGCCAACCTTCTCAAACACGAAGTCTAAATGGAAAACCTTTGATATCCAGAATGATCACGTAAAGCTCATCAACGCCGGCATGAAGGTCTTAACCCATGACGGATTGCTCATTTTCTCCACAAATTTTCGCAAATTCAAGCTTGATCCATCCATATCAGATCAATATGAGGTCATGGATATTTCCCAGAAATCAATCCCCAAGGATTTCAGCCGCAACCAGAAAATCCACTATTGCTATGAAATTCGCTGCAAATAATCTACCCCTTTGGATTCTCCACCGCCTGATCAACCCAGTCGGTATGATGCTGCAGATCTTTATCGATTGGATCGAGGATATCGAGAAGTTGAATCCACTCATTACCATAGCCCAGAATTTCAAAACCAACATCCTGAGCTCCCCCTTGATCCTTAACCCATGCGGGACGCACATCCATCTTAAAGATGCCCTGCCGACCGGAGATAATAGAGGAAATCTTTTCTTCATCTGGATTAAACCGCATTGGTAATCCCGTGACCATAAACCCGTTTCTGGAAATATTCATGACCATGCCTTCAAACATAAGGTTTCCCGCACCAATTGTTGAAGTCATCATCACGCTTACTCTATTTTCCCGATGCTTGGACATTCTATTTCTCCCGAATTAGATTATCACGTTGTTA
>JAQIBE010000075.1 GCA_027859235.1 Desulfobulbaceae bacterium | reverse complement strand
ACAACAACGCCCGCCAAGGCAATAAAACCAATCATCGAGGTTGCATTGAATGGCATGTTAAACAGCCAATGCCCGGGGAAAATTCCGACTAGTGTCAAGGGGATTGCACCCATGACAATCACCGGCAGCATAAAAGACTGATAATAAGCCACCAGCATGAGATAGATAAACACAAGACCGACGATAAAGGCGGCACCAAGATCCCGAAATACGTCCAGAGTCAAGCGCATATCGCCACCCCAGAGCACCTGATTGTTAGTCATATCGTCTGGCTGCGATGCCACAAAACCAAGGTTTGCCGTCGATAGATGAACGCCGTTGGGAAGAGTTGTGTTGTTGAGCATTTTATTCAGCGTCAACGTGGCGTAAACCGGACTGACGTTCAACATATCTCCAGAGATATAAACCACGGGATGTTGATCACGGTCCATAATTGGCTTGGCCACGCTGGACGATTCAATCTGTACGATACCGGCCAGTGCAACCTGCCTGCCTTGCAGATTGGTGATGGTCAGATTGAGGATTTGTTGAATCCACGCGCGATCCTCGCGTTTGAGTCGTACCACGACAGGCACTGGCTCTGGTGCATCAAGTTCACGCAATGTGCCGATGTCGGCACCAACAACGTAATCGTGGACCAGCTTGGCCACCTGGGCGGGGGCCACACCGGCGAGCATGGCCTTTTGCCCATCCACCCGAATAAAATACTCCGGAGCGGTGACTGTTACCGAATCATCAATATTAATCAGACCATAAATTTTGTGAAAATCGTCTTTAATCAGATCAGCTGTCTGCCGGAGGACTTCATAATCAGGCCCATAGAGTTCGGCCAGGATCTGCGAACGCACCGGCGGCCCGGGAGGGGTGAGATAAAGCTTAATCCGGGCCTGTGGAAATTCCTGGCGGACAGATTCCAGGGAATTCCAAACATCTGTGGCCACCACACTACTGAGAGGACGCTCCTGACGTTTAACGATGTTAACCACTATTTGTGCCAGATTAGAGCCACTGCGCATGGCATCACCACGCACCATACCAGCAAAGGTCAGCGGACCTGTTTCTCCGAGGTACGTCTCATAGTCGGTGATGTACTGATCCTGCGCCAGAAGCCGACTCACCGCGAGGGCCACACGATTGGTTTCAGCAAGAGCGGTACCCGCTGGGGTATTAATCTCCAGGATAAAACTGTCAACATTACTATCCGGCAACATTTGCAGGTTTACCCCAAAAAGGCTGAGTGGTTTATTCATCCCTGCAGGACGAAGAAACTGCCAGGCCGGCATAAGCATGGATAATAACAACAATAAAATCACAACAAGAAAGAACCCGGCCCGTTTCCACGGCCCCTCGAGCAAAGGTCTGAACACCGTAACATAGCTGCGGTGAAGAAAATCCTTGGGCTCGCTGGCACGCTCTTCCAGAGGATCACTGCTGTGCGCGGCAATAACAGCTGCCTTGCGCCTGAGCCAGCGAAAGGCAATGAACGGGACCACAACATCAGCCATCAGTAGTGAAGTGAGCATGGCGACGGGAACATTCAGGGGGATGGGACGCATGAAAGGCCCCATCATTCCGGTAACAAAGAGCATGGGTACAAAGGCAACAATGACGGTAAATGTTGCCATGATGGTGGGGTTACCGATTTCGTTGGTGGCCTCGATAATCAGGGTACCAAAGTTGCGCACGGATAAAGCCGATTTTTGAATGTGACGATGAATGTTTTCCACGACAACAATACCATCGTCCACCAGCAATCCCAATGAGAGGATCAACGCGAATAGTGAAATACGGTTAATGGTTTGACCGAAGATCCAGCCCACCCCCAGAACCACAAATAGCGTGAGCGGGACTGTCAACGTAACGATCGCGGCCTCACGCCACCCCAAAAAAAACAGCAGAATCAAGGCCACCACAGCGATGGCAATAGCTAAATGCTCCATGAGGGTATTCACCGCATCGTCGGCACGATAGCCAAAATTGCGGGTAACCGTCAATGTCACCCCTTGAGGCAAGGCATCCTGTTCGAGCTTCCGCAGCTTATCAAGCACCCCGTTGGCCACCGCCACAGCGTTTGCCCCTGAGCGTTTACCAATCGCCAAGGTTACTGCCGGGACAGGATTCCCGGGCTGCACACCGGGAGTTGCCGCGCCGTAAGCTAGCGTAGCGTAGCGATCTTCGTGCAGCGGGCCAAATTGCACTGTCGCCACATCCTTGAGAAATACCGGTTTTTGATTGGCCTGTCCGACCATCAGATTGCCCAACTCAGGAATACCGCTGAAAGCAGCATTCACGCGCAATGCATATTGGCGATTGGAGTTGACCAGATCGCCCGCCGGCATAACAACATTGGAGGCACGCAGCAGCTTGAGCACGTCATCCAGGCTGAGTCCTGCATTGGCTAGCCGCTGTGGGTTGATATCAATCTGCAGTGCCCGTTTCTGCCCACCAAGAATCAGACTGTCGCCCACGTCAGGCACGTTGCGCAGTTGCTCGAGCACCCGCAGGCCATACTCACGCAGATCCATGCCATTGAAGCGATCAGAACTCAGGGTCACAGTCAAAACCGGCACATCATTGGCGCCAATACTCTTGACCAGAGGTTGCATAGCTCCTGGCGTAATGCGATCCATGTTACGCATCAGTTGATTATAGAGCAGCAGCAGGCTGCGCTCCTCATCAGCACCCACCTTGAATTGTACCGTCACGACTCCCATATCATTGATCGCATAACCGTAGGTATGTTCAACGCCTTTGATGCTTGCCATCAATGCTTCGAGGGGTTTAACCACCTGGTTCTGAATTTCTCCAGGGGGATAGCCGGGCCGCATGACAAAAATTGATGCCGCCGGCACGACGATTTCCGGATTGTAGAGGCGCGGCGTGACCAGAATCGCCATCGCTCCCCAGAGGGAAATTGCCAACATTATCAGAATCGTGATCTTGGTGTTGAGAAAGCTCTTGGCCAGCCATCCAGCAACATTCAGTTTCATCTCTTTGTCCTGGGTGCTCATGCCCCATTGCCTCGGGTCGATTGCACCTTAACACCGTTACTCAGTTTACCCTCCGCGCTGACGATCACCTGATCATCTGCGACCAGTCCCGCCAGAATAACAACGCCGCTATGGTTCTGTTCTCCCAATCGAACCATGCGGAATGCCGCCCGACCTCCCGCGTCAACCACAAACACACCGTCGATGCCGGCACGCCGGTGCACCGCCGATTGCGGTACCACGATGCCTTGCTGTAATCCGACCTGAATGCTTACGCGGGCATAATCGCCGCTGTTTGCGCCACTGTCTTCAGGAAGGCTGAGTTTAACCGTATGAGTATGGGTCATTGGATCGGCGGCATCAACCAGACGTGCAACCATTGCCGTAACGGTGCGTCGTTCAAAATTGCTCTGCTCAAGGATCACCGGGATGCTCTGTCCAACCTGCAGTTGAGCAAATGCCTGCTGATTGACCTGCACCTGCACCTGCAAAAGACCGGAACTCTGCAACGTCAATAACGGCTGACCGGGAGCTGCCAGTTGGCCGCTATCAATAAATTTAGCCACAATTGTCCCCGCAAAAGGGGCCCGCACCTCTGCATAAGTCAACTGCGACTGTGCCTGTTGCAGTGCTGCTGTAGCCGCCGCATAGTTGCCTTTTGCAACCTGATAGCCCATCTTGACCTGTTGAAACTGCTGTTCAGGGACTGCATTCTGCTCGTACAATGCCTGAAAGCGTTCATAGTTGGATTTAGCCTCAGCGAGAACAGATTCGGCCTTGAGCACAGCCGCTTTTGCCTGATCAATGCCTCCACGGACATCGCTAGGGTCAAGAGACAGCAGCAATTCACCTTTCTTAACCTTTTGCCCTTCATGCACAGGCAACTTCCGCACATAACCCATCATCCGGGAAGCAACCTGAATCTCATTTGCTGCGATGACAACTCCCGGGAAAGTCGCATGGAT
>JAQIBE010000285.1 GCA_027859235.1 Desulfobulbaceae bacterium | reverse complement strand
AAGGAGCATGGCGATTCGTTCCCGCGCCGTAAAACGCCCAGTTGCGTGGAGCTTATCAATACGCTCCTGCCCGCCGCCCAAACGCGCCTGTGCACGTTTAGCCAGGAGATCATCGAGTTGTTTCTGAGCCTCAGACATGTTTTTTCCTTATAGAACTATTAAAAAGCGGTCTTGACCTTCTTGACTGGCGACAACCTCTTCCTACAGACAAACAAGACCCAGGATCTCTTCATAAAACTTCCGGGCAACGGCGATGGACTGGATAGCAATACCAATATGATCAATTTTCTGTAACATGGAAAACCCTTATAGACGATTTTGGAAAATGGCGCAATCCGCTTCACTGCTGATGAATTATACGAATGGTTGCACGCCACTATTAAAAATATGATTACCACCGAACTTCAGCCCGACTTAGAGAGTTGCAAATAATATTCTATTATTCCAATAAGTTAGGGGACGTTAAAAATATTAACCAGGTAAGCGCAGACTCCGTTATAGCAATTTATTTCCTGAACCCTCTGCCATCCCGCAGCAACTAACCCATCATCTCAAGGCTGCAAACACCGTCTCACAGAGATCACCGAGACCGGCTAGATTTTTACACACATGCAGGCCGCAATCTTCCATGGCAGCAATCTTTGCCGATGCCGTACCGGATGTGCCGCTTGTAATGGCCCCGGCATGACCCATGCGCCGTCCTGGAGGTGCGGTAACGCCGGCAATGAAACCAACCACAGGCTTTGTCAGGTTTTCCCTGATAAAGGATGCGGCCTCCTCCTCAGCAGAACCGCCAATTTCACCCACCATCACAATGCCCTGGGTTTCAGGATCATGTTCAAAACCCCTTAAACAATCTATAAAACTTATCCCATGCACCGGATCACCACCAATACCGACACAGGTGGACTGACCAAATCCCTTCCTGGTGAGCTGATCCACCACCTCATAGGTCAAGGTGCCTGAGCGTGACACCACGCCAATGGGTCCGCCGGGTTTATGAATAATGCCCGGCATAATACCTAGTTTGCACACTCCAGGGCTGATCACCCCCGGGCAATTAGGGCCAAGGAGGCGAACATCCTTACCACGTAGAAAGGTTATGACCTTGAGCATATCCAGCACAGGAATACCCTCTGTAATGCAGACAATGAGATCCACCCCGGCATCAGCCGCCTCCATAATGGCATCAGCGGCAAAGGGCGGGGGCACAAAGATCATGGAACTATTCGCCCCTGTTGCCCGGACGGCCTCAACAACCGTATTAAACACAGGTACCCCATCCATCAGCTGCCCGCCCTTACCTGGGGTCACACCCGCAACCACCCGAGTGCCGTAAGCAATACAGGCCCGGGTATGAAACTGGCCCTCTTTACCCGTAATGCCCTGCACCACAACCCTCGTGTTTTCATCAACAAAAATAGCCATATTGTTATTCCCCTTGGGCGACGATGGCTGCAACTTTGGCAGCTGCATCAGCCAGATCTACAGCAGTGATGAGATTCAGGCCGGATTCCTGCAGAATTTCACGCCCACGCTCAACATTGGTGCCTTCCATCCGCACCACCACAGGAATTTCCATGTCCACCTTGCGGGCGGCCTGCACCACCCCTTCAGCCAGAACATCACAGCGGAGAATTCCACCAAATATATTAATGAGAACACCCTTAACCCGCTCATCACGGAAGATGAGGCGAAACCCCTCCTCCACCATGGCAGCAGAGGCACCGCCGCCGACATCGAGAAAATTTGCCGGAGAACCACCAGCCTGTTTAATGATATCCATGGTGGCCATGGCAAGGCCTGCCCCATTCACCATATTGCCGATATTCCCATCAAGCTTGATATAGTTGAGATTCGCCTTTGACGCCTCAACCTCAAGGGGGTCTTCCTCTGTTTCATCCCGCATGGCGACAATATCAGGATGGCGGTAAAGACTATTGGCATCCACATCCATTTTGGCATCCAGGGCCACAACATCACCTGCACCGGTGACCACCAGGGGATTAATTTCCACCAGGGAACAGTCGTACTGGATAAAGAGGTCATATAACCCCTGCAACAGGGCGCCAAAAGACTTGAAGCTCTTGCCCGCCAGACCAAGACCAAAGCCAATCTCGCGCAGATGGTAGGGTTGCAGACCGGCCAAGGGATTGACGCGAACCTTCATGAGTCTTTCAGGGGTTTGCGCTGCAACCGCCTCAATGTCCATGCCGCCCTCTGTACTGGCCATGATCATGATGGATGCTGTTTCGCGGTCGGGCAAAATGGCCAGATATAACTCGCTATGTATATCAAGACCCTGTTCCACCAGGATCTTTTCTACCCTTTTGCCAGCAGAACCAGTCTGTTTTGTCACCAGGGTCATACCTAAGATAGCAGCGGCAACGGATTTCACCTCATCAGGGGAATGGGCCAGCTTCACCCCGCCTCCCTTACCCCGTCCACCGGCATGGATTTGCGCCTTCACTACCACCGGATAACCGCCAAGGGACTCGGCATGGATAACGGCCTCAGCGACGCTAAAGGCAACATGACCATGGGGGGTGGCCACATCAGCGGCCCGGAACAGCTCCTTTGCCTGATATTCATGAATCTTCATCAACAACTCCCTGTCCAACGTTATGCAACGGATATCGGTTTACCCCTGATCTCACCATTGTACTCAGGGGGCAGGCTTAATTGCAAAACCCATTCTGTCGAAAACTGCGGCTGCCACCACCTCTTCCATGGCCCCGGTGTATAAGAGGATGTAATCATCATCCCTCTTATACACTTGTCAATGATCTGACACAGGACATAATCTCACCAGGCAAGATCAACAGGTAGCTTTACCACAATATATTTTTAAAATCTGTTAAGTAAAAACAAGAATCCGCACCCCCAACGATGAGAATCGTGCATGTTTACAGAAATGCTGAAACCCTGCAGGAGCTCCTTGCCATCCCCTCCCCGCAACTACTTAAGAAAAAGATTAACAACTGTATCGAAAAATTATCTACTTTCAGCATGTTACCTTAAATCTACATTGACTTTTTTTTAATGAAGGCTACTATACTTTGCAATGTTTAGGGGACGTTAAGAATGTTGACCCGGTAAGCACAGACTCCGTTGTCTCAATTTCTTTACACCCCCTTATGCAGCTATGGACATCTCGTTAGCCATGTTATTCTGTTACAACTGCTTAATTGGTGCTTTTCCCTTAGCAAATTGATGTCGTTCAATCATAATCCTGAGTCCTTCCCATGCGCTTATTTTCTCCACCACTCCTGCTCATACTCTGTCTCCTGGCGCCTTTCACGGCCCATGGCGGTGATGCACTTTCCCCTGAAGATCAACTTGAGTTTGACCGCCTCATGGGGGTACTGGACAAACATACAGACATTGCCACATTCACCAAAATGAATGCTGACTATACCCCGGGGATGGTGACCGTACTCCAGGGACGTGACCTTGAGGCACGTGGCAAACGCAATGTCATGGAAGCCTTAACCCTTGTTCCCGGACTCGACATCTCTCTCAACCAAAGCGGCACCCCATCCATGACCAGCCGCGGTATAGGCAGTCCATATTTACCGGCCACATCCCTCATCATGCTGGACGGCGTTTCCATGAACTCCACCACATCGGGTACCGGTTCAATCACCTTTGGTATTCCAATCGAACAAATCGAAAGGATTGAAGTCATACGCGGCCCCGGCACTTCAGTGAACGGCGAATTTGCCTATAATTCTGTAATTAATATCATAACACGCCAGGAGGGTAACACGGTTCACACCTCATACGGCAGATTTCAAACCTATAGCGGCGGCGGCATAGTTTCCTACGATGACAACCAGGCCAAATTCTCACTCAATATGGCGACAACAGGAACCGATGGTGCGGATCAAGCCTATGGTCCTGACAATTTTGGCAATTATGGCAACAGCAATGAGGACCGTGAACTGGACTCCTTCTTTGGAAATTTCCAATACCATAACTTTTCCATAGCAGGTTCCTATATTGATGCGGGCCAGGGAGAGTTTTTTGACCCCTATCCAAACAACACAGACGAAATCACCTCGACACAACAGGTCGCCTCCCTTGAAGCCAAACAAATCATGCAGCCCATGGACTCCATGACCATGGTTTTCAAGCTGGGCTGGTTATATACCAAAACAGATATCGACCATACGAGAATAGCCCCACCGGGGTTCACCCTTCCCCCACCTTTTCCGGCTACGACCTTTCCTGACGGCATTAATCTCGGAATGTATAATGAAGAGGAGAAAATCTTTACCTCCCTTGAGACCACCTGGAAGGCAACACCCAGCAACACCGTCACTGCAGCCCTTAATTACAATCATACCCAACTCAACGACACCTATATGATGGCGGATTTCTCCACCACCGTTGACGGCTACATCCCGACACCTCCTTTGCAAAAATACACCGGTGATGACAATTTCATGGATGAAGATGCCACCCGCAACCATGTGGCCCTGGCCCTGCAGGATGAATACCATTTCAACGACAACATTACCGTCATGGCAGGGTTACGGTATGACCATTATTCTGATGTTGCGGATGATCAAATCACCCCGCGGATCTCAGGGGTATGGCAGCCGTCAGAACATCATATTTTCAAACTTCAATATGCCAAGGCGTTCCGCCCCCCCACCTTCATGGAACTGACTGGCTCTGCTAATTTCGTTAAAGGAAATGATGAGATCAATGCTGAAACCATCGACACCTATGAACTGGGTTATATCTATAGAAAGGACAGCACGATTGCCAAGGTGACCCTGTTCTACTCAGACCTCGACGACTTAATCACAATTGATTCTTCATTAAACTTTTCCAATGATGCCAGTGCCACCCAGACGGGGGTTGAACTGGAATTTAAACAGGATATCCTAAATAATCTTGTGTTGGATACCAATATTTCCTATGCTACAACTAATGATGATGACACCCATACAGAGGTTGTCAACAGCCGGAACTGGCTTGTCAATCTCGGTCTGACCTTTTCCCCCTGTGACTGGAGTTCCATCAATACCCAATATCGCTATGTAGACCAGCGCCAGCGCGCAGTAACGGACGTCCGTGACGACCTGCAGGATTATGATGTGGTGGATGTAACCCTGTCGTTCTTCCCCCAGATGCTCCCAGGACTCACCATGCGTACAGGTCTGAAAAACGTTTTTGCTGCCCAGGCCTATGTCGCTTCGGGTGAAAACCCATTCTCTGCCACGGATCAGGCTGAGGACTTCCAGGTGCTTGACCGATTCTGGTGGATCCAGGCCACCTATAATTTCTAAACAACCACAGCCAGTAGCCACTCATAATAAAAAAAGACATGATGCTTAGATTCTTCCGAAATATCAGACAAAACAAACACAATTGCACAACCGTTGCATTATGCAGCCTGTGCCTTGTAGCTTTTTGTCTGCTGCTACCTGGACAGGCAGCAGCTATGGATGGGCCAGAGGCACGAAAACTTATGGCAGGACTTGAGCTTTTCCCAAGTTTCCTTGCAGCAGACCTGGAGATTCACACAAAGCAGGATCCCCAAGGGGGATTGCAGCTTGTCATCCTGTATAATAATGACAAACGTACTGCAGACAAGATGGCCGCGCGCCTCAAACAGATCGGCACAATCAAATCCATGCCGATACACACTGTTGTGATCCAATCCCACACCTTCAATCAGGCAAACCTCAAACCTGCGGGAATCTTCATCAGTCAGGAAAACATCGGCAATCTCAATACCATTGTCAAATATGGGGAAAAACATTCCATCATCATATTTTCACCCTTCGCAAATGATCTTAAACAGGGGGTCACGGGTTCCATTGCCATCACAGCTCGCATCAGGCCGGAGGTGAACATGAACAGCTTGCAGACATCCCACCTGACGCTCAAACCGTTTTTCCTCAGAATCTCAACTCAATATACCCAGTAGTCACGTGGCAAAGCTCAGTGGAATCTTCGACAAGGGCCAATCATACCACGGCACCATTACGCTTATTTTTGTCGTACTTGCTGCCATCCTCGAAGGTTTCCTTGGCGGATACTGGATCTTTGTCCTTGCCCCGCGGTTGCAATCAGAAAACCGGGCTTACTCCCACGCCCTTTCAGAGGCCCAGGCCCAGTCCCTTGCCCATATCATTTCCGAAAAAGAAGACCCCTTCCGCAAGGAGTTACTTGGAATAGCCATTGACAATATCCTTCTCTTCAGGCTGCCGCAGTCAGACAAACCATTTACAAAAAAAATCAGACTGGAACTGGATTACGAATCTCTCAAGACCAGCAAGCGCGATCTTGACATTGTCAGGGGTGAAGAGCAACCAGACAATACCATGGCTATTGAAATCCCTTTATTCAATGCCATGAGTAATGAACTGATCGGCATTGCCCATTTCAGTAATAACCTGGAAATCTTCCAGGATCTTAAAGACCAGATCAGAACCAAACTTGCCATGGGGTCTGGCCTTATTATGGTGATTTTAACGGGTGTCTGGTTTGCTGTATCGCGGCTCAACCTTAAATTGCAGACCTTTACCTATGAACTTGCCCGTGAGAGGGAGATGTCCCAAAAGATGCAGGATTCATTAATGGACAGCCGGATACTTCTTGATACCACAGGCACCATCACTGAGATAAACCCGTACACCCTGCATCTTTTCGGTTACCTGGAAGAAGACATGATCGGTAAGCATATTTCTGAATTCATGGAACAAGATATGCTCTTTAGCGGCCCACATCTGGTTGAATTCATATCACGAACAATTCTCACCAACACAGAACTCAACTTTTACCATAAAAAGGGTCATCTCATTCCACTCATGTTTTCAGGGAACATGGTCAATGACCCAGAGGGAAACTTTGCCGGCATCATCTGCATTGGTAAAGATATGACGCCCCTCAAGGCTGCCGAAAAAGAGATCAGGGAAAAACAGGCGCAAATGGCCCATGCCGGCCGGCTTTCAGCACTTGGTGAAATGGCTACGGGCATGGCCCATGAAATCAACCAGCCCCTTTACATCATCCGTCTTGCCGCTGATTCCATTGCCGACTACTTCAGCCTGAACGACAGTGAGGCGATTGAAGCCAATGATGTAAAAACCATCATCAGACAGGTGCACAGAGCAGACACCATCATTACCAATATGCGCTCTTTTGCCCGCATTGACACGGGATATCTCGCACCAACAAATATCCATATCCCAACGGAACAGGCCCTTTCCTTTTTCAGGGAGCAATTTCGTCATAACGGCATCATGTTCCATGAAGAATTTGCTTTGAATCTGCCCCAGGTCATTGCTGATGCCCAGAAATTTGAACAGATAATCATTAATTTTCTGGCAAACGCAAGGCATGCCGTGATTGAGAAACGTGATTCTATATCTGAATTCCAACCAGCAATCACCATGCGCCTCTACCAGGATTCGATCAATCAGCAAATTATATTTGAGGTTGAAGACAATGGGATTGGCATGTCAAAAAATGAAGTTGATCGTTGTTTTGAACCTTTTTTTACCACCAAGGAGGTTGGGCAAGGCACGGGCCTTGGCCTTTCCATTGTCCATGGCCTTGCCCAGGAGATGGATATGAAACTCTTCATCAGCAGCACCAAGGGAACTGGTACCATTTTCAGGATTCTTATGGATTCTGTGAAGACGGCTGCAGAGAGCAGTTAAATTTCTGTAACTATTCAGCTGCACTCCATCTTCGCCCATTATGACCTTCTCGAATAACACCAGTATGCTTCGAATGCCCAAATAAACGAATATGAAGCACATCTGAACAGTTACTGTCTGGAGTTAATGCTTGTTTCCTGCCTGCACTGAATATTTACAAATTTCTTTGCATAATTCCACTTTTCACGTATTCTTCCTGAGTAACTTCACGAACTTCAAGGACGACAACCTATGCCCATTACCTCACATACCCTGAAACCATCTATCCTCCTTGTCGACGATGAGCCTGAAATTCTTGATCTTCTGGGCCGACAATTAACGAACAGGCAATTCAAAACCTATACCGCATCGTCTGGCAAAGAGGCCCTCAACATTCTGGAGTCAGAGCAGATTGATATCCTGGTAACAGATGTACGTATGCCTGGAATGGATGGTATTGAACTGCTTGAAACAGCCAAGGGAATGCGGCCAGAGCTAGAGGCCATAGTTATTACCGGTCATGGTGATCTCGACACCGCCCTCAGCGCCATGCGTCTTGGGGCCTATAATTTTCTGCCGAAACCTGTAGGAATTGCAGAACTTGCCATTACCCTTGATAACTGCGTTGAAAAAATATCCCTCAAAAGAAAGGTGGAAATGCAGCGCGATAAGCTGCAGAGGGTCAATGATGATCTTGAACATCGGGTTGCACAAC
This sequence comes from Desulfobulbaceae bacterium, assembly GCA_027859235.1. Classification (GTDB taxonomy): domain Bacteria; phylum Desulfobacterota; class Desulfobulbia; order Desulfobulbales; family SURF-16; genus JAJRUT01. The sequence continues at coordinate 34,797 of JAQIBE010000285.1, read as the reverse complement.
GAACCACAGAACTCACTCGCGCCAATGGCCTTCTTGCCGAAGAAATTGAGCTGCATGCCCTTGTTATCCAGGATTTAAAGGAAAAAGACGCCCTTCTGCGCCATTCTCAAAAAATGGAGGCCTTAGGATCGTTAGCCGGTGGTATTGCCCATGATTTTAATAATCTCCTCATGGGTATTCAAGGCTACAGCTCCTTACTCATCGCCAACTGTGACGCAAACGATCTCGGGATTGATCATCTTTTCAATATTGAAAAGCTTGTAGCAAGTGGCGGCAGACTCACCAGGCAGCTTCTTGGCTTCGTCAGGCAGGGGCAATTTAATGTGAAGCCTGTGGATCTCCACACCCTTATCGGAGAGGTCTTAACCACTCTTTCCCGCACGAAAAAGAACATCCGTTTTGAAACCGAGTTATGCGACCAACCCTGCATATTGGATGCTGATCAGGGACAAATTGAACAAATCCTTTTTAATCTCTGCATTAATGGCGCCGATGCCATGGCAGGTGGCGGGATATTAACCCTCTGCACTGAAGTCGTTGCATTTCCCCTTATCGAACAGAAATTGCATAAAGACCGGCCTGGTGACTATATTCATTTAACGGTTCAGGATACAGGAATTGGCATTACTCCTGAGATCATGGATAAGATTTTTGAACCCTTTTTCACCACGAAGGATGTATCCAGGGGAACAGGGCTGGGACTCGCATCGACCTATGGGATCATTGCTTCCTATGATGGCTGCATTGAGGTTGACTCAAAGACCGATCTTGGCACTGTTTTCCATATCTATCTCCCTCGATCTAAAAATTCATCAGAGCTGAGTGGAAAGTCGTGTCTCCTCACCAGCAGACCCGTTGCCGGGACAATTCTCCTGGTGGATGATGATGATGACATCCGGGAAACCACCCGGGAACTCCTTGAGTCTCGCGGGTTTGAGGTCTTAACTGCCTATGATGGAGAAAAGGCGTTAGCCATGTATCAGAAACACGATGAGACAATAGATATTGTGGTACTGGACATGATCATGCCTAATATGGGCGGGAGCGAAGCTTTCGACAAACTTATGGAGATTAACCCTCAGGTTAAGGTCCTGCTCTCCACCGGCTATTCCCTGGAAGGACAGGCAGCTGACATCGTCAATAAGGGGTGTGCAGGCTATATCCAGAAGCCCTTTAATATCGCAGATCTTACCCGTAAGATTATGGAGATTATTTAAAGAGGTTCGGTTCTCCTCTTGCTGGCAGCAATTAATGATACGGTTCGGTTGGCCCGAGCCGTTCAAACCGCCGAACAGGAAACCCGAGACAATAAAATTCACTCGCATCCTCAGAAAAAGCAGTCACACTGCTTTCCCATTCATTCCCGGCAGTACGCTTTTCACAATGAATGAGATTCCCATCAACCCGACCACGAATGAGCAAACGATCCGCAGCATAGGCATGGGAACAGCACCCTCCACCAGCAACGGTTCGTCCTGCAAATCGATCATCCACCTGAACGATGGCAACCGCATCCGCATAGCCAAGCCACACCTTCCAATAGCCGTTCAAATCATAAACAACCTTGTCCTGGCCTGACACAGCGTCTGGATAGGTGGACGTATTAACATCGCCCTCCTGGGGGTAAAAATCTGGTTGCAGGTCTGTACGCTGCACCGGGGCATCGTAATAACAACCTGACAACATAAAAGACACGAGAAACAGTATAAGGGTATGTCCTATTATTTTCTGCATAGTTCACCTAGGATGTAGTTCTGAAGTTAACGGTTTACGGTTGCCAGTTTACGGTTCAAGGTAAACTGAATCAGATAATGTCAACATCCACGAACTGTAAACGGTAAACTGGTAACTGGTAAGTACTATACTGTAAGGGCATAGCAATGATTAAATATTCCATTTTTAACGGCTGCACCTAAATAACAATTCCATTGACAAGTCTCAAGCAGCATCACTACTATAATTTAGACTTTCTATCATATTGACAACAAAGGAGATTTTGATGAAATTTGAATGGGGCTACATGCGTAAGGGTTGAGTATCCTGTAAAAAAGCAGGTCTTGCTTTTTCTGAGCATGAGAGTGAACTCGAAGTTGAAATTAACGCCAAAACCCAACCCATTAAAGGCGATGACGGCTGGAATCTGGTTCAGAATGCCGACCACATATTCATTGCCAGTGGTAAAAAGATTCTTCAATTCAGGCCAACCGCTGCAAACCGTGATGAGATTATGAAAAAGATACTCGGGCGTACCGGCAATCTCAGAGCGCCAACCATCCGCAAAGGCAACAGCTTTTTCATAGGATTTAACGAAGATATGTATTCTCAGATTCTGTTTACCTAATCCATGCTAACCAAGGTCAAAACTATCGCCCTCAACGGGGTCGACGGTATACCCATTGAGGTGGAGGTTGATGTCGCCAATGGGCTTCCAGCCTTTTCCACCGTCGGTCTGGCTGAAGGTGCCGTAAGGGAGGCCAAGGATCGGGTCAAGGCCGCCATTAAAAACAGTCATTACAAATTTCCAAATCGAAAAATAACAGTAAATCTCGCCCCTGCCGATGTCAAGAAGGTCGGGACAGGATACGATCTGCCCATTGCCATTGGCATACTCGGCTGCACCGACATCTTCACCAATCCATCTCTGCAAGATTATGCCTTGATCGGCGAACTCTCTTTAGACGGCTGCCTGCGTCCTGTGCAGGGCATACTCCCCATGGTGATTGCGGCCCGTGATCAGGCCATTAAGGGTGTCCTTGTCCCCATGGATAACCGGCAGGAAGCAGGGGTCGTACAGGGCATCGATATTATTCCGGTGAAATCCCTTGATCAGGCCGTGGAATTTCTCGATGGCAAGCTCAAAATCGAACCCTATATTGCCAAGACTTCAGCCTGTGACCATTTTGCAGGGTCCAGCGATTTTTCTGATGTGAAGGGGCAGGACCATGTCAAACGTGCCATGGAGGTGGCGGCGGCTGGCGGCCACAACATCCTCCTTAATGGCCCACCAGGCAGCGGCAAGACAATGCTGGCCCGGAGATTATCAACAATATTGCCGGATCTCAGCTTTGAGGAATCACTGGAGACCACCCGGGTCTACTCTATTCTTGGACTTCTTCCCCAATCCAGTTCCGTTATTCATAAACGCCCATTCCGTGCCCCCCACCATACCACATCCGATGCGGGTCTTATTGGCGGCGGCTCTATTCCCCGTCCCGGCGAGGTGTCTCTTGCCCATAATGGCGTTCTCTTCCTGGACGAGCTTCCAGAGTTCAAAAAACATGTTTTAGAGGTGTTACGCCAACCCCTGGAGGATGGTTATGTGACGATTTCCAGGGCAGCAAACTCGTTGAAATTCCCCTCACGTTTTGTCTTGGTTGCGGCGATGAATCCTTGTCCCTGCGGCCATTTCGGCGACACCTTACACCACTGCACCTGTAACGAAATTCAAATTAAGCGGTATCGTGATAGAATATCAGGACCGCTTCTTGACCGCATTGATATCCACCTTGAAGTACCAGCTGTTAACTTCAAGGACATGACCCGTGGACCAGCGGGTGAAACATCATCACAGATCAAAAACAGGGTCGTCCAGGCAAGGGCCATTCAAACCAGGCGATACCAGAAGACGCCTGCCATCCATGCCAATAGTCAAATGACCAGTACGGACCTGAAAACCCACTGTCATCTCGACCCCCCAACCATGTCCATCCTTGAACGGGGAATGGAACAGCTTGGCCTCTCGGCCCGGGCCTATAATCGTATCCTGAAAATTGGCCGAACCATTGCCGATCTAGCCGCATCAGAATCCATTTGCACCAACCACATCGCGGAAGCGTTGCAATATAGACGCATTGACATAAGGAACCCATAATATGCAACAGGATCAATATCGCACACCCGCCTGGGCCGGAAGTTTTTACCCTGCAGACAAGGAGAGTCTCGCCAACCAGATTGAAGCATTTGCTTGCGAAACTACTGTCTCACAAGGGAGGTTACGGGGTATGATAATGCCCCATGCAGGGTATATATATTCAGGATATACAGCAGCACAGGCGCGAAAGGATGTTCAGCAAACCAGACCCAAGCACATCATTTTACTCGGCCCGGACCACCACGTGGGTATGAGTACGAGCCATATTACCCATAAAGAATATTGGCAATCGCCCCTTGGGTCCGTGCCTGTTTCAAAAAATTCAGCCCGGCTTTTAGACCAGCACCCGCAACTCTTTCAGCATAATTCACTCTCTGACGCGAAAGAACATTCCCTGGAAGTCATTGTGCCCTTTTTACAGGCATGGCTGGAGAAGTTCGACCTGCTGCCCATTGTCATCGGTCAGGTCGATCCTGAACAACTGGCACAAGCCCTTACCCCTTATATAACGGCAGAAACCTTACTTGTCGTTTCCTCTGATCTCTCTCATTTCCTTAGCGATGACGAGGCCAGAGCAAAGGATGAGAATACCCTTGCAGCTATTCTAGATATGAATCTCGCAGAACTTGCCATGAATACTAACAATGCCTGCGGTCTCACCCCCATCTGCACCCTGCTCAACCTGGCCCAAAAATTTTCCTGGCAGCCAAGACTCTTGCATTATTCAACAAGTGGAGATACGTCAGGGGATTACTCCAGGGTGGTGGGATATGCAGCAATTGGCTTTTACGAACAGGAGTAACCATGCCAACATTCACGGAGAACCAAAAACAAATTTTGCGGGAACTCGCTCGTTTCAGTATTGAAAAAGAACTGGGCTTACATGGCGATTCAGAATTCGTAAAAGAGGGGATTGCAGATCCGCTCTTTGCACAGAAAATGGGTGTATTCGTCACCTTACATAAGAATAAACAGCTCAGAGGTTGTATAGGCACCCTGACACCCCATGCTGCAATTCGTTCTGGCGTTCAGGATTATGCCGTCCTTGCGGCCCTTCACGATTCCCGTTTTCCCCCTGTAACCCCTGAGGAACTGGCTGAAATTTACATAGAGATTTCCATCCTCTCAGACCCTGCCCCCCTGACCTTCACCTCGCCCCGGGACCTTCTCCAGAAACTTCGCCCAGGCCTGGATGGTGTCACCTTGACCTATGACCACTGCAGCGCAACCTTCCTTCCCCAGGTCTGGGAACAACTTCCAGAGCCACAACTCTTCCTGCAGCATTTAGCCCTGAAGGCTGGATTGCAGCCGGATGACTGGCAGAAACAAGATGTGCAGATCGACACCTATACGGTGGTCAATTTTTAGCACCTGTCTGGTCCGGATCTCTAGAGAGAAGACGGCCCGGGAGCCAGCGTCTTATTTTGTATATCTTTTATGGGAATCCAGGTTCATAGCCTTTTCCAGAATCTTTCTTTGCTGGAGCCGCTCATTCACCGAAGGAATATGAATCTTTTTCTTGTTACGATCCTTGCCACTGACATACATTGCCGTAGCAATGGTGCCAGGTGTGGGGGTGAAGTCCTGAAACTGACTGATTTCAAGTTTACACCTGTGTAAATCATTGACTAGCTGATGCATGTCAGGAATTTTGCAACCAGGGTGAGAAGCAATGAGATAGGCTGAAACCCCCAGCTTTTGCCCTTTCTTTGCATACAGACGCCGGGCAAGTGACAGAAACTTTTCCAGAACATGAAATCCCGGTTTATGCATATAACCAAGAACACTACTCACTGTGTGCTCTGGCGCAATTTTCATTAATCCGGGGGTATGGTTATTTACAATTTCAGCCAGAAGTTTTGGGGTCTTAAGTAACAATTCCATGCGCAAGCCAGAGGAAATAAAGAGATGGCGCACCTCCTTTATCTGCATGCACTCACGCAGTAATGTTAAAAAAGAATCTTCGTCAACCTGCAAAGATGGACACACCTCAGGAAAGAGACAATCCCGCTTACTACACCCCCCCTTTGCGCAGGATGTAGCAAACAAGTTTGCAGTTGGACCGCCAAGATCAGAGATCGTTCCTTTGAAATCAGGATCCCTGGCGATGTCTTTCACTTCCCTGACAATGGATTCTTGACTGCGGCTGCTTATTTCCGCACCCTGATGCCGCGTAATCGCGCAGAAAGAACAGTTCCCACAGCAACCACGGACAATGGTCACCGAATCCTTGATCATGGTAAGGGCTGGGATATTGGCGAAATCAGGATGACAACGGCGGGTAAAAGGCAACTGGTAGAGATGATCCAGTTCCTCCTGCTGCAGCACCTTTTGCGCTGGAAATTGCACCACATAATGGGACTGTTGCTGTTGACAGAGCACCACCTTCTTCTGCGAGCGGGCATATTTATCGATCAACAACTCCGCATCTAAAAAACAATCTTTATTGCTTTGAATATCCCCATGGGAAGGAAGAGTAATATCAATGGGATGCACATCTTTAAATGTGCCATACTCTTTCGGGGTCAGCCGAACACATGTACCGGCAATACCGGAAATATTTTCCTTATTCTGCAACCTGTCAGCAATTTCAACAATGGCCCTTTCACCCATGCCATACACAAGAATATCAGCCTTACTATCAGTGAGAACCGAGCCGCGAATCTTGTTCTGCTTATAGTCATAATGACAAAATCGCCGCAGGGACGCCTCAACGCCGCCCAAGACTAACGGCACATCAGGATAGGCCTGTTTTGCCAGTTGCGAATAACGCATAACCGCGTGATCAGGCCGACGTTTAATCGTTCTCGTCTTATCAATAAAGGGATTACCATCAGGGGAAAACTGATCCGTATTACGGACCTTGCCGTTGCCGGTATAATTTGAAACGATGGAGTCGAGATTACCGGAACTGATGCCAAAAAACAAACGTGGCTTACCAAACTGCTTAAAACTTTCAGCATCAAGGTGACTGGGCTGACTCAAAATAACAACACTATAGCCATGTTCCTCCAACAAACGACCAACCATGGCGATGCCAAAAGACGGATGATCCACATAACCATCACCCGTTACAAGAATAATATCAACTGGATCATATCCCCTCTTCTTCAGGTCAGCGGGACTGGTGGCTAAAAACTCTGATCTCATTATTTTCCTTTTACAACAGTACGGTTAAAAATCTTAAACCCGGGTCAGCGACCCAGCCGGATGATAGTCAAGGCTCCGCAATTTGACAAGGATGAAGCATGGTTTGCCGATGCTCATATTCACCAGTAAGGCATACCACAACAGGACTTATAAAAAGAGGTGGTAACATCGTTTGCGGGTCGTTATATTAGTCTGTTATTAATCCTTAATTACTATCATCACTATGACTACGCAAAAAAAACCTGAAATAATCTATCCCTGTGCATGGCAATATACGTTAATTGGTAATGATATCAGTGCCATTACCCAAGCCTCTGTTGAGATACTTGCTGAAGCCAAGTATTCCATCAGCGAATCAAAAAAGTCAAGCTCGGGCAAATATGTTTCCATGAACCTGGAAATTGCCGTTACATGCCAAGACCACCGGGATTCAATCTTTATGCAATTTCGCGAACATATTGACATCAAGTTTGTCATTTAACCATGAATCCTCATGATATATTAAAACGTGTACCAAGGACCAATTGTGGGGAATGCGGTTATCCTGCATGTCTCGCCTTTGCGGCCAATGTCTCTAAGAGTGGTGAAGATCCGCATAAATGTCCCTATATTGATCTCCAGGGTCTAGAATTAAGCCAAGGAAGGAATACGGGCCTCAGCGACCTTGGGCGTGAACATGATCTGGATCTGATTGCCCATTTAAAAGGTAAAATCCAACCACTTGATTTTGCGTCATTAGCATCTCCTCTACAGGCAACCTGTAAAGACAATAGTTTACACTTTTCGTATCTGGGTCAACAGATCGTTATGAGTAAATCGTCACTGCTCATTAATGACGTTGAACCCATCGACCCACGGGATCAGATTCTCATCTATAATTACATCCATTCTGGTGGCGGTACCCCCCCCCATTCAGACTGGATTGGTTTTGAAAGTTTACCCAACTCCATTTCTAAGATTAGAACCCTTGAAACCTATTGCGAAAAGAAACTTGCCGCACTTTTCACAGGGAAAACACGGGCTCAACGTGAAGCTTACTGCACTGCTGTTGGCGGCATCATTCAAGAAAGCAGGAGTGCTGACATGGTTGCCCTGGTACATGTTCTGCCCCAAATCCCTCAGCAGATCCTGTTCTGGGATGAAGACCGTGAGGATGGTTTTGCTGCCAAGGTGAAGATTTTATATCCGGCAAATGTCCTGGATTACCTGGACCTTGAATCGTTGGTATTCACCTCTGAGAGAATGGCCGAAATCATCATAGAAAAAGCACAGGACAATTCAGCATGACCCCTTCACTTTTCCATGACCCACGGCCCCTTGCCGAAAAACTTCGCCCCCAGCATATTGATGAGGTTGTTGGCCAAAGCCACTTAATCGGTGAGGGGAAATTCCTGTCTACCTTAATGGCCATAAGCGCCATCCCATCTCTTATTCTTTGGGGCCCCCCGGGCACAGGAAAAACAACCCTGGCCCGGCTCCTCGCCAAGCAATCCAAGTATGAGTTTATGTTTTTATCAGCAGTACTTGCCGGGGTAAAGGATATTCGTGCCATCATAGCCAAGGCGGAGAAACTGCAGCTCCAAGGTACACCCACCCTGCTCTTTGTTGATGAAATTCACCGCTTTAACAAGAGCCAGCAGGATGGATTTCTGCCCCATGTGGAAAGCGGCCTCATTACCCTCATTGGTGCCACCACAGAAAACCCCTCGTTTCAGGTTGTGGCCCCCCTCTTATCCCGCTGTCGTGTCTTAACCTTGAAATCGCTCAGCCATGACGACTGTAAACAGATTAGCGCCAGGGCCATCAGCCATCCCAAATTCGGCTTTAACCAGGCAGGCATCAGCTTTTGTGAGGAGTGTCTGAATTTACTCATCAACCTTGCCGATGGCGATGCCAGAAGACTCCTCAACTCACTTGAAATTGCCGGTTCCCTCGCCACAGAACAGGATGACGGCAGTAAAGCCGTTACCCTGGACCTGCTTCAAGAGGCCTTTTCCCGCAACTCATTACACTATGACAAGGACGGCGAAGAGCATTATAATCAAATTTCAGCCCTGCATAAGAGTCTGCGTGACAGTGATCCGGACGGGGCCTTATACTGGCTCAACCGCATGCTCATGGCAGGAGAAGATCCGCTCTATGCCGCCCGCCGAATGATCCGCTTTGCCTCTGAAGACATAGGCAACAGCGACCCCCAGGCATTACACCTTGCCATAGCCGCACGGGACAGTTACCAGATGCTCGGCAGCCCTGAAGGGGAACTGGCCCTGAGCCAGGCCGTGCTCTACCTTGCAACAGCCCCAAAGAGTAATGCCGTGTACCAGGCCTTCACAAAGGTTCGCCAGGATATTAAACAAACCGGTTCCCTTCCTGTGCCTCACCATTTACGCAACAGCACCTCAAAACTAACCAAGGAATTAGGATACGGCAAAGGGTATAAATATGCCCACGATGACCCTTTAGCCTTAGTTGACCAGGATCATCTCCCCGAAAGACTAACAGGGGCAACCTATTATGAACCGTCAAACCGCGGGCATGAAGCCCTTGTCAAGGATCGCCTGCTTAAATGGCGGCAGATTCTGGCAAACAGACAGAAATAACTATGAATCCTTTAAAAACATACCTCACAGCTGTTTCCCTTATATTTTCACTGGTTCTCAGTGCCAATATCATTGGGGCCGAAGAGCTTAGCATTTATTACTCCAATGACATGCATGGCAAGGTCGAACCCTGCGGTTGAAAGACGAATCAATTAGGCGGTCTGCCTAAACGCGCTACTTTTTGTGCCGATGTAAAACTCCATGTCCCCTCCAATCTCTTTATCGATAGCGGCTCACTCTTCTTTAAGCCCAATCATCAAGAGAAATCGCGGGAAGTGGCCCTGGCAAACAGCTTGGCAATCATTAAATGTTTTAATTTCATGGGCTATGACACCATTGGCATAGCCACCCATGACCTGCAAATGGGCATACCATTTCTTAAAGAGCTTGAAAAAGAGGCCTCCTTTCCCTTTCTCAGCGCCAACATTGTCGATAAAAAGAGTGGCGCGTTAGAATTCACCCCATATACCCTGATCAATAAGGGCAATTTACACATTGGCATTGTCGGCATTACAGGACAACTGCCAGAAAATACGGAAAACAGCTACGTCATCCAGGACTGGCAGCAGGCACTGGACAAAACACTGCAACAGCTTCCTGAAGACATGGATATGCTTGTGCTCCTCTCTAACCTCAGCCATGACGAGAATATAAGTATTGCCAGAAAATACCAAGACATCCACATCATTTTAGAGGCAGGTCAATCCCTAAATGGCCAACAGCTCCAGCTTGTAGACAATACAATTCTGACCCATACCCCTAAAGAGGGCAAATATGTCGGTGAATTAAAAATTGATTGGCAGAAAGCAAAAACGTGGCAAACAGAACATCTTTCTCACATGGAACTCAGAAATGAGATTGACAGACTCAACTGGTTTAAAAACAGAATTGACAAAAGAGGCGGAGCGCAAGAGGCATACAGACAGAACCCTACAGCATTACAAGACTATAATGAAAAAATGCAACATTTGCAGAGGTTGCAAACAGAGCTTGCAAACCGTACGGAACCCAAAGAAGATGCTGACATTATCACTTACTCCAGCTATCAACAAAGTCTCCACCCTTTAAGACCCGCCATTCTTGACGAACCGCAAACCACTCAGATTTTAAAGAATAGCCGCAAAACAGCCAATACATTGAGACGTAAAAAAGACGTGTCACAACGATTTGATGTTTATGCGGGATCAGATTCCTGTAAGTCATGCCATGAATTTATTTATGAATCCTATCAAAAGACCAGTCATTCCACTGCATTTTCCACCCTGGTGAACAAAGCAGACGACAATAATCCAAACTGTATATTCTGCCACGTCACAGGACTTCCTGAACGGCTGGCTCATATTCAGGCATTAATCCCACAACGATTACAACAGGTCGGCTGTGAGGCCTGTCATGGGCCGGGAAAACAGCATATCCAGAACCCTGCAGCCCATAGACTCACGCAAGCGGTCCCAGAAACGATCTGCCTCACCTGTCATACGGAAGATCACTCAGATGATTTCAACTACACAAGGGATGTCGGCTTGGTCCATTAGGGATCAGGAACGTTTGTTCCTGAATCAAACACCTTAGAAAAAACATAAAAAAGGGGAAGATTGACCGGTAGGCCAATCTTCCCCTTTTGCTTAACAGCTCAAAACAGATGAACTAGTTAAATGCTAAGCAGCTGCATAAGGGGCCGTAAAGAAATTGATACAACGGAGTCTACGCTTACCGGATCAACATTCTTAACGGCCCCTAAACAGAATTAGCAGCCAAATTGCTTTTGCAGATTTGGCACAGTTTGCTTCTTACGGCTCATCATACCGTCAACCCAAAAAGAAACACCTTCGAGTTTACCACCAAAAGCGGCTTCAATCTCTGCAGGCTCATCAGAAACAACAAGAAGATCAGTACCTTCCTTTACAACATCGGTGAGCATGAGAAGAACGGTGTGGCGGCCATCAGCTTTTGTATCCTGCATGGCCTTCAAAAGATCATCACGGATATCAGCTACCTGATCAAGGGTGGCAAGCTCAAGCTGGCCAACACCAACTTTTTTACCATTCATGTCAAAATCTTTGTAATCGCGGAAAAGAAGATCTTGAGCAGGAACACCGGCAACAGCCGACTTTGCCTTCAGCATATCCATGAACAAGCCATCCGTATCATCAACACCAGAGACAACTTTCAAATCGGCAACAGCGGCCTTGTCTTTAGCAGTACAGGTGGGGGATTTGAAGTTTACCGTATCAGAAAGAATAGCAGCAAGCATGGCGCCGGCAATATCCTTAGGGATAGCAACATTATTCATTTTGAACATTTCATTCAAAACAGTACAGGTACAACCAACAGGCTGGCAGTTGATCAGAATAGGATTATTCGTTGTAATATCACCAAGTTTATGATGATCAACAATCGCCACAACCTCAGCATCCTTGATATTGGCAGGAGCCTGACCGATATCGGAGTGATCAACCAGAGCAATTTTCTTGCCAGCCGCATCAGTAATCTCTGCAGGCGCAGTCAGACCGAATTTTCCGAGCACAACTGTAGATTCTGGATTGAGTTTGTCCGGAGTGGATTGCATAACGGCAACAGCATCATCACCCATAGCAGTTGAAAGTACGGCGTAAGCCAGGGCTGCAGCTACGGAATCGGTATCAGGGTTACTGTGTCCACATACTTGAATAGTCATTAACGTATTCCTCCAAAAAAATTGAAATAAAGATATACAACATTTGCCACTTTGGCTAAAATAAATTTTGTGGTGTTCATGACCTTCATTTCAACCTTAACATGTTGAAAACAGTGAAGACACGGATCATCAAAAAAGGTCTCAAACATAGTGGTTATATGATATTTGGTCAAGCAGAAAAAAGAGCCATTCACACCAGCCACACCTCCTTCTAATCCTCAAGAAAAAGAAGTCATTATCCATGTACTCTTCGCCAAAAGCCGTCATTTTTGATCTTGACGGGACATTGCTCAATACCATTGAAGATATTGCTGACAGCTGTAATCACGCCTTAACCTTACTGGGTCACCCAACCCACCCCACCTCCGATTATTGCTATTTCGTTGGCAACGGCATCGCTGCTCTCGCCCGCGCGATATTACCCATATCCCAGCGCACTGAGGACAACATCAATACATGTGTCTCTCTCATCAGCAATCATTATGACGGGAACTGGAAATCAAAAACAGCAATTTACCCTGGCGTTATGGATCTCTTGCAAAGTCTGACGGGTAAGGACATCCCCATTAATATTCTTTCAAACAAAAATGAAGCCACTGTGCAAACCATGGCTGCCTATTATTTTGGCGACCTGCATTTCAGCCATATCTTGGGCACAGTGAATCATGCGCGGAAAAAGCCCCACCCGGGCCGGGCCCTTGCCATTGCCCATAGTTTACAACTCCAACCAGCAGACATTATGTTTATAGGTGATTCCAAAGTGGATATGCAGACAGCCCAGAATGGTGGGATGATCAGTGTGGGAGTCACATGGGGATTTAGATCAAGGCAGGAGCTGCAGGATCATGATGCACAGATTATTATTGATACCCCAATGGCGTTGTGGGACTCCATCAATCCTTAAGGAAAACATCAGGCTTACCACCCCAGTTCAACTTATTCCTCAGAATATCGAAATAGCCTTCCCAGGGGGAACAGATTAGTTGCAATTTTTTATCACTGACAACCACCTCAAGAGAATCCTCTTCCTTCATATCCCACACAGGCTGCCCGTCAACAATGACCTTCACATCCCTTGCCTGCCCCGTTAAACGGGCCGTGACCACTACATCATCAGGCAGGAGCACAGGCCTTGATTCCAGCATAAAAGGACAAATTGGCGTCATCAGGATCGAGGCAATACTCGGATGAACAATTGGCCCGCCTGCTGATAAATTATATGCCGTTGACCCTGTAGGGGTGGAAATAATCAAACCGTCGGCCTTATACGAGGCAACAAACTGCTGGTCTGCCCAGGTACATAAACGCACGAGTCTATCAATGGTACCCTTGGAAATAACAATATCATTAAGGCTGTTGACCCATTCACTTCGGTCTGCAGGACCAACCAGTCGAGCTTGAAACATCATACGATGCTCAATGGTTATATTGCCAGCCAGTATGATTTCAAGGGCGGCAATTCGGTCTTTCACCGCAACTTCCGTGAGAAACCCCAGAGTACCCAGGTTAATTCCAACAACAGGGATATCATAGCGGCTGGCCCGATCCGCAATACGCAGGAGTGTGCCGTCTCCACCCAGGACAACAAGCATATCCAGAGAATCGTCAATATGGTCCATGACAACGGTGTACTGTTTTGCCACCAGCCAAGCCTGCAATTCATGACCAATCTTCACAGCAGAATCAGAACCCTTTTTCCGAATGAGTCCTATCTTTTTCACAATAGACATGGGCTAAAAGAGTTTCCCCAGTTCAATGGAGCGGTTGGCGGCAGCCTCAACACAGTTCATCACACCCGCTTTAAACCCGGCCTTCTCAAGTTCATGCAGCCCGGCAATGGTTGTCCCACCAGGTGATGTTACCATAGCCTTTAATTCAGCGGGATGTTTTCCTGTTTCCATGGCAAGCTTCACTGATCCTAAAATAGTTTGATTTGTTAAGGCGACAGCTTCAGCACGGGGCAGACCCACCTTAAGCCCTGCCTCAATCATTGCTTCAATGAATGTGAAGACATAGGCCGGACCTGAACCACTGAGACCTGTAACACCATCGAGATACTGTTCCGGCAACACAACACTTGAGCCAACCGCATCAAAAATAGTTTTCGCCATAACCATATCTTCTTTAGAAACATTCGCTCCGGGGCTCAGGGCCGATGCCCCTTCAAGCACCAGCGCCGGGGTATTCGGCATAACCCGGACAACCCGGCACCCCTCCTCTAATATTCCCTCCATAAAAGAAAGCGGCACACCTGCGGCGATTGAAATACATAGATGGTGACTTGTAATAAAATCTTTAGAGCTATCAAGAAGCCCCCCCATGACTTGCGGCTTCACGGCAATGATTATGATATCACATTGCCAAATAGGCTTGTTATCGGTTGAGGCATTAATGTGATACAAGCCATTAAGCAGATCACAACGGGCTGCAACGGGATCAATCACAAAAAGTTGTGATGGCTCGACCAGATCTCCCTGAATCATTCCCTTGATAAGGGCTTCAGCCATTTGGCCGCCGCCTAGAAAGCCGATTTTTTGTGACAATTTCATAATGATATCCTTATGGATCCACAGTCTACTCATGAGTCTTGTTCTAGACTTTCTTTGCAGACTGATATTTTTAGATTGGAATCAAACTATTCTATTTTATTTTGGAGTGCCAATAAAAAAGGCTGATCCAGGAGGATCAGCCTTTTTAAAACATAAAACTGCAAAGCAAGAATTAACTTGAAAGTCTCATCTGCTCCTTTTGATTACGGATATCACAGGCACGCTTAAATGCAGATTCTTTACCATGCTTACGGATGGAAACAGAGGTCTTACCCTGCTTACCGTCAGGATTAACCCAACTTACTTCGTAACGGTCCAATGTATCATTATGACGCACGCCTACAACACCGGTTGTGGTGTTCGATACAGTAACAACATGCTTGTCTGTACGCACCTTGCCAAGCTTCTTCTCGGTTTGATCTCTCCAGGCAACGGCAGCAAGTAAGCTTGAATAACGACCGCCGCATTTACCATCAGAGAAAAATTTAGAATGGGTTTTCCCAAAATAACGGACCCGAACATACCAGCCGTGGGTTCTTTTTTCTTCCTGGTCAATACGCGCAATGTCCTTATGCTTCTCAACAAGAACTTTTTTAGATTTTTTTCTTTCAGCCATGATTACACCTCAACAAAATAGGATTAAAATAGGATTAAACTTTTTTTTAAAATACACCACCATCACAGTGGCGCTTATTAGCAGTTAGATTCATCATAAAGAGGAGGTCTTGGCCAAAAAGGTTCCAAATACTTTTCTTTTTTTGCCAATCCGATTAAACACTCACCTCTAAGCGTTTAAAAACACACATAATGGCCAAAAATAATCTCAATATTAAAATTTTTAAGATAGTTACAACGAAGAAATTGAGAAAAGTTACTCTTTAAGACAAACTACTTAATAAGAACCTAACATAGAGCCATGCGTTTGACAATACCCTGAGGGAAAATAACTCCTTTTTATTGATAACCCCTTCACCGTAGCAAAAAACCAGACTACGTATTTACACCCACACCGCTCCACCAGAGGTGCAACATGTCATCACAAAAAATCAACGACCTCATTACCTTAATCACGAAACTCCGTGGTCCAAACGGCTGCCCATGGGATCAGAAACAGACCCCTGAATCGTTCAAGCCATATCTCCTTGAAGAGACCCATGAACTCGCAGAGGCCATTGACTCCGGTGATATTGGCCATATAAAAGAAGAACTCGGCGATCTGTTCTTTCAAGCCAGCTTCCTGGGGAATCTTTATGCTGAGGCGGGTCATTTTACCATTGATGACTGCATTCAGGGCATCATTGAAAAGATGATCCGCCGTCACCCCCATGTGTTTACGGACGAAAAATTTGCATCAGACGAGGCCATTAGCAGGAACTGGCAGAAGATTAAGGCCGACGAAAAAAAGAAAGAACCGAGCGACATTATAGATGTCCCCAAAAGCCTCCCTGCGTTGACACGGGCACAACGGGTTTCAAGCCGTATTGCCAATCAAGGCTTTGAGTGGTCCAGTGACGGGCAGCTGATGCAGAAACTGCAGGAGGAGATGGCAGAGTTACAGGTCGCGGTTAAGGAAAACAACGATGCAGATATGAAGGAGGAGATTGGTGATGTCCTCATAATGCTGATCAATCTCTGTCGCCGCAAAGGGTTCTACAGCGAAGATCTGATGCATGATTCCGTGGACGGTTTCATCGAGAGGTTCTCAACCATGACAACCTTGATCGATGAGAAACAAGACAAACTGGCAGACCTTTCTGATGAAGAAAAAGTTGCCTGCTGGCGTGAAGCAAAAAAGTCAGGAAAAAACAGCCCTACCGAAAACGACATATGAAGCTGAACCACGGATGAACACGAATGGACACGGATCTTTCTTTTATCCGTCTTAATCGCTGTTCATCCGTGGTTCACAAAAACAATAGCTCTATTTATAACTCTCCATGGCCTGTTTAAAGGCCTGAGCAGATCCGGCGATAACGTCATCATCCACACAAAATGCCAGCCTGAAATAACCCGGCATACCAAACCCACGCCCGGGGACGGCAAGAATCTTAAACTCTTGTAAATGGGCAACAAAGGCGGCATCGTCTTCAATGGGTGATTTGGGGAAAATGTAAAAAGCGCCTTTGGGTTTAGTAAACTCCAACCCAACATCCTCTAAGATCTTACAAAAGGTGGTGCGGCGTTTGGTGTAAATAGAGCAATCAACGGTCTTACCCTGCAGACTCGCTACAACCTTCTGCATGAGAGCCGGGGCATTGACAAAGCCAAGGATACGATTAGCAAGGGTCATGGCAGCGAGGAGTTCTGCCCTATGATCAATGGCCGAGTTCAAAGCAATATAGCCAATCCGTTCACCCGGCAGGGACAGGTCCTTCGAATAGGAGGAGATAACCATACTGTTTTTATACAGGGGAAAAAGCGCTGGCACCTCAACATCATCATAGGTGATTTTACGATAGGGTTCATCAGAGAGAAGGAAAATTGTTGAAGCAAATTTCCTCTGACATTCCTCAAGCAACTGCCCCAGAGCGGTTAATTCCTCTGCTGAGTACACCTGCCCGGTCGGGTTATTGGGGGAGTTAATGATAAGGGCCTTGGTATTAGCCGTAATGGCCTGCCGGATCGCATCAAGATCAAGGCTGAAATCATCCTTCGTGTTCACCACCTTGCCCACACCACCCTGATTATCGATATAAAAGTTATATTCAACAAAGAATGGGGCCAGGATAATAACTTCCTCTCCAGGATTTAATATCGCCTTCAGGGTGACGTTCAAACCACCTGCAGCACCACAGGTCATAAGGATATCATCGCCACTCAAGGTTGTTTCCTGTTCAATGGAAATCTGGTCGGCAACGGCCTGTTTCACATGGGGGTAACCGCCATTGGGCATATAGGCATGGACCCCTTGACCGCGCTCACGGATCACCTCCTCAAGACTGGCATCAAACTCCGGCGGAGGCGGCAGATCCGGGTTGCCGAGACTAAAATCAAAAACATTTTCAGCCCCAAACTCTGCCTTTAACTTTGCTCCCTCCTCAAACATCTTTCTGATCCAAGAGGAGCGTTTAGCAAACTCATTCATCTTTGTGGAAATACCCATATCTACTCCTTACCTTTCAATATTTGATAGGCCATATTAATATCTTTCATCTTTTCTTCAGCAACCTGTCTGAATTCTTCACCTAAATGACTCACCATATCAGGATGAAATTCCTTACTCAGCTTACGATATGCAGCCTTGATCTCTTTACCACTTGCCCCTCTTACTAGTCCGAGGGTCTGGTACGCCTGATCCTCCTGACTCACATAACGTTCCTGTCCTCTCGCCTGTTCACCCCGGTAGCGATTCCAAATCGACTGATATTCATAGCGGCTGATCGCCAGGAAGTCACTGATACGGCGGGCAAGGTTGAGCTGATCATCCGTGACCGTGTCATTGCAATAGAGCACCTGGAAAATAAGTTCAACCAAGATGAGGCGTGGCTGATGGCCAAATTGCTGCTTAAAATCGGCTAAAAAGGAATCAAGGCTGTCGGTATTGGTAGCGGCATCCTTAATCAGTTCACGAACCCAGTATATCTGCTCCTGGGTATAATGGAGGTGGGTGCGAAAGAAATTTTCAATAGCACTCTTCTCAGCCCGACCAACCTTGCCGTCAAGCTGGGCAATTTTCACCAGAATATGAATGAGGATGGTGACAAAATGGGTGCGGTCTTCCGACTGACCGGCCTCATACTGACTCACCCTATGCCGGACATAAAATGAAAAGCCAATGAGACCGACAAAAATCGCCATGATCAATAAACCGATCGCCATAACCACAAAGCCCACCACATTAAATAGCAGTGGTGCCCCTCCCAGGAGGAGGAGAATCAAGGTTATAACGAGGCAGAAACCGCCACAGCCGGGAGATTGATGTTGTCTATAATGGGGCATGTATTCTACTCAAAGATATAAGGGGTGACATTTAGTTCTCAAAAAAAATAACTGCTCATAAACCCTGTAATCCGTATTTATGAGGTTAAGCGAGGGGTTTTTTAAAAAAAAATCACTTTTCCACAAAGAAAAGCGCTTCAGCAAATTCAACCGGATCAAAATCACGCAGATCATCCACCTGCTCGCCAATGCCGATGAAGCGAATGGGGATATCAAACTCGCGGCAGATATTCACCACAATGCCACCTTTAGCCGTACCATCAAGCTTTGTCAGCGTCAGCCCGGTAACCTTCACCGTCTCGGAAAAGGCCCGGGTCTGGGCAATGCCATTTTGACCCGTTGTCGCATCGATGACGAGCATCACCTCATGGGGACCGCCCGCAATCTTCTTGCCGATCACCCGATTGATTTTCTTCAACTCCTCCATCAGATTGACCTTGGTATGCAGCCGTCCTGCCGTATCAATAATAATCACATCAAAATTACGTTTTTCAGCATATTCAAGGCCGTCAAAGACGACCGCAGAAGGATCAGCTCCGGTATCCTGGGAAATCACCGGCACATTAATCCGCTCGCCCCAGATCTTAAGTTGCTCAACTGCAGCGGCACGAAAGGTGTCGGCGGCGATGAGCAGCACCTTTTGGCCGTCATTGACAAACTTATTGGCAATTTTGCCAATGGATGTTGTCTTTCCTACCCCGTTCACCCCAACCACCATAATGACAAAGGGACCTTCAGCCGGCATAACGAGTTCAGCCGGCTTATCTGAACCGACGAGATACTCGGTGATCTTCTCCTGCAATGTTTTTCGTAACACCAAGGGGTCTGACAGTTCATTGCGGGCAAGTTTAGCCCTGGCATCATCCACAAGTTCCATGGTGGTTACAGCACCAAGGTCAGCCGTTATAAGTATTTCTTCTAAATCATCAAGGAGTTCAGGGTCAATGACCTTCTTGCCGAGAAAAAGTTCATCCACCTTTGCCACCATCGACCCGCGGGTCTTGGCCATCTTCCTGGTGAGTCGCTTAAACAGCACGCCAACATCTTCATGGAGAATTGAAGTGGGTTCTGCCTCCTCATCCTGAGGTTCAGCACTATCCTCAGCAACCTCCACCACAGAGACATCATCCCCATCCCGGACATCTTCCTCTTCAGCCTGTAACTCTGGTGAGATTTTTTTTTTGAACCAACCTAACATAACCACCCTCTTGCCTCTTCTGACATGAATTTCATTAATAAGGCATTAAAATGAAGTAAAACTATAAAAAGCTATAAACTGACCAAGCGCCAAGACATAGAGCGCCGTTTCAAGCCCGAATTCAAGGCGTGGAGAGGCCACCAATTTCCCAGATTTATACAATGTAATAAGCACGAGTAAATACCCTGTAAAGGGCAGAAAGGAAAGGATCATCATCTGCCCCTGGCCGACAATGGAGGGCAAGAGAGCCAAACAACCCTGTGCATATAAGGACCAGGTTAGAAACTGTAAGGTTTTCCTCTCACCAATGCATACGGGCAAGGTCTCTTTCCCAACAATACGGTCAGACTGGACATCAAATACATCAAACAATGATGTCCGGCAATAAATCGTAATGGCGAGCATGAGCATGAGATATGCAAAAGGATACCACGTGACCACGGGCCAATTAGGAATAAGGATGATAATCAAACTCCAGGCCGAGGCCACGAGAAACGTCTTGGAGCCTGGAATCTCTTTTAATTTTTTTATCTTAAAAACAGCTACCAGGGATTGAGGAAGAATTTGAGTCCCATAGGTAATGCCGAACAGGGCCATCCCCACAAAAAGCAGGAAAGGTCTATAACCAAGGGGGTAAACAAGACATCCGGCCAAGATCAGCAACAACACGGAAAACCCCATCAGGGTGGTATAATACCTCGAGCAGAAACGCTCAACCATAGGATTATTAAACTTCTTTGCATATTGACCGGAGTAGCGGTTGATATTATGCATGGCAAATAAATAGCCGAAGCTGATGATGAACCCATGTAAACCTGTGTTTCCGCCAAGCCCTTCAGCAAAAACAGCACCCAAAAGACCACCGGCACCAGCAACATAGATATTTGAGGCCAGGAGAAGCCCCATAATCTTTTGCATAACTGTTGTAATCAACCACTGGGATTTACTCGGAATAACTTCAAGGGTACGAATCACCCGGTTAATCATCCATGTTGGCGTTGATGCACCAGCCGTAACACCAACGACTGCAAATTCAGCCAACGAGATGCGATCAAGATCCTCTTCACTTTCCACCAGAAAGACGGGTTTCCCCTTTGCTTCGGCAATTTCAGCCAGACGTTTCGTGTTACCACTGGCCTTGCCGCCAACGACAACCACCGCATCAACCTGCTCACATAAATTACGCACCGCTGTCTGGCGCTTATCCGTTGAATCACAAATGGTATTGAAAACTTTACCGCCTGGATATTTTGCGAGAATGGCTGCACAGAGAAGATCAAAAGATTCCTTATCCTGGGTGGTTTGACAGACAATAATATAGTCGCCTGCAATGGCGAGGTCGGCAACATCCTCCACACGGGAAACGACTGCCACCTCAGGGTTGGCATACCCCATGAGTCCGACCACTTCCGCATGATCCTTATCACCAATAATGACCGTAAAATGATCTGTCTTCTTATGTTTTTTGATGATGGCCTGCACCTTCATCACCCGCGGGCAGGTGGCATCAAGGATCGTGGCACCAGAACCAACAAGACGGGCCTTATGTTCAGGCGGGACACCATGGGCGCGAATAATAATCACGCCATCTCGCTTGTCGGGGAGATCCGTTAAGACATCAACACCGCGCTCATGGAGCAAATCAAGGACATGGGGGTTATGAATAAGAGGGCCGAATGTTGCGACCTGCTGATCAGCCTGGTGGACGGTAGCAAGGGTGGTCTCAACGGCGCGCCGTACCCCCATGCAAAAACCGGCTTTCTTGGCGAGAATTACTTTCATTGATAATGGTGATCATGGTTATGAATTAATGAAAACAAAGAAGTTTATCAGCAACACTTTCGCACCTGAACCCTTCTATTAAAACGGTGGAAGATAATCCGAAAAACAGGTTTTTGCAAGAAAGAGGGAGCGGGACTTACGAGGCCTCGGACTCACTGGAATGCCAGCTGTCATCATAAAACAGTTCGTGGGGTTTAAAGCGTGTCTTATAGACCATGGGTCCATGACCGGCGATGGCATAGCCCAGGTAAAGATGACGTATATCCTGCATGCGGCAGAGATTAAGCAGGTGGAGGATATTAAAGACGCCCGGACTTAAATGACTGAAACGGTCGTCGAAATAGAAATAAACGGCATTGAGCCACTGGCTGCCGACATCGATGACAGCGACCCCCAGGAGTTCATCGTCAAGCCTGTATTCAACCTCATAGGTATCCGTAATACCGTTTGCGAAGAATGTACCGTAATAATTGGCACCGCTATTCTCCTGATTCGGGAAACGGTTCCTGAAAAACTGATCCAGAAGATCCATCTTCTCCTTGGAAAATTCCAGCTCCCGAACTCTGGCCTTCACATGTTTACACTTCTCTAAAACCCGTTTTTGAGAGCGGTTCGGCCTGAACTGCAGCGGGTCGATCCGTAATGACCTACAGGCATCACAGCCCGGACAACCCATGGTATACATGGTATTCCCATTGCGCCGAAAACCAGAGGCGAGAAAGGCCTTCATCAGCGCATCATCAACAGAACCGAACTGGGCCTGGCGATACCTGGCAACATCACGCTTGCCATAGGGACAATGGGTTGGAATATCATAAAAATGCTTGAGATAGCGCCCGATCAAGACATGGTTGAGAAGAGTGATTTGACTTGCCATGGTTTACACTGTTCTAAAAAGTTTGTTCATTTCACTAGTCCGAGTAGAGGAAATAGCGGCTGCGCATGGCATCAAAGTCAGCCAGTTCATCCTGCCAGCTCTGCTCAATCGCCAGAAGATTTTCCGTGGTCTGCAAACGTTTCCTCAATTTCTGTGAACCCAGGATCAGGTCCATGGGCAATTTTACAAACTCATATTCATAGGGCGGCTCTGTATAGGCAAACTCCGGATAGAGATTCATAAAGGCCTGCAGAAAGGCCAGCCCGGTCCGGTACGGCTTAAACTGCTTCGCATCCGTGATATGCAGTTGAAAACCGTGGCACACCCTCCCCTTATGCTTGTTAAAGGTCGGTTCAAACTGCAGGGGCCGCATGGTGCAACCGGGCAGAGGCGTCTGCTTCACAAAACCCAAGACATCATCAGGTCGGACCCAGGGCGCACCAAACAGGGTGAAGGGGAAACACGTTCCCCTGCCCTCAGAAATATTACATCCCTCCCAGATAACCTGTCCTGGATAGGCGAGACTCGCTGTATAATCCGGCATATTGGGGGAAGGAAAAACCCACGGCAGCCCTGTCTCAGGGAAATGCATGGAACGGGTCCATCCTGCCATTGCAATCACATGATAATCAGCGCCAATACCGAACTCCTCATTGAACAGGGCGCCAAGTTCTCCAAAGGTCAGACCATGGCGCATGGGCAAAGGATACAGCCCCACAAAGGATTTCACGTCAGACTCAAGGATATTGCCCTCAACCTCAACACCGCCGATGGGGTTGGGCCTATCAAGGACCAGAACCGTTTTGCCATATTCTGCCGCAGCCTCAAGCACATAGGCCAGGGTGTACATAAAGGTATAAACCCTGGTGCCCACATCAACAATATCAACCACAACAACATCCAGCTGATCCATCATTGCCCTGGTGGGCTTGCGGGTTTCACCATATAAACTATGGACCGGGACACCTGTAGCCGTATCAACACCATGCCCGGACTCAACCATATTATCCTGTTTTTCCGCAAAGAAACCATGTTGGGGTGACAGGATGCAGGAGAGCTGCCCGGGATAGGCGGCATGGATGAGATCACGGGTATGATTGAAAGCGCGGTCGGTGGAGGCCTGATTACATAACAGACCAATCCTCTTACCAGCGAGAAGGGGCTGCCTGTTCTTTAATAATTCTTCAATACCAAGGGAAACCATAGGCGGGAAATGTTATAAAATTAAGTTGGAAATGAATTGATTTACGATTAACTATTATAATTAATCAGTAATCTACCATACAATAAGGATAAAAAATGAAAATAGCCATCGCCGGCAAAGGTGGTGTGGGTAAAACCACCATCATGGCCCTCATTGCCCGACAACTTCAAGCCTCAGGCCAGGATGTTCTCGTGATCGATGCTGATCCCTGCCCCCATATGGCCCAGACCCTGGGATTTGCCAATATTGAGTCCATCACCCCCATCGCTGACATGGGTCAGCTTCTGGCTGAACGGGCAGGCAAGTCTGCAGGCTCACCCTATTACAACATCAACCCTGAAATTAATGATTTACTCGCCGATTTCATGCTTGAATCCGACGGCATCAAGCTCATGGTCCTGGGGGCCATTCAAACGGCAGAAGGTGGTTGCGCCTGCCCCGAAGCCACGGTACTCAAACGGCTCCTCACCAAACTTCTCCTCGGGGATGATCAGGCCATTCTTCTCGATATGGAGGCCGGCGTTGAGCATCTTGGCCGCGGCACCATTGCCTCTGTTGACGAGCTGTTCATTGTGGCCATTCCCTCCAAATCTTCCATGCGCACCGCCACAAAAATCCATAAGATGGCCGTGGACACAGGGATCAAGGATATCTCCTTCATCGGCAACCTGGTGGAGGATGACGATGACCGTCAGTTCATGAATGACAATCTGCCAAGCCGCCCTGTTGCTTTTTTCCCCGTTTCAACACCAATCAGACAAGCGGAACGCAGAAGCCATAAACTTGAGCTTGCCATGGACCCCCAGGCTGCACAGGCAGCAGAGCAGGTAATCGCTTATCTACAGGCCCGAAAAGATTAAGCAAAGCATAACCCGCAGTCAGGACAGGTTGTACTGGTCGTCTCAAACTCAAAACCGCAGGCCGGACAGGTAGCATGACTTGTGTCCTGGCTGAAGACCGCGTCACTGCGTGACGTATCATGGTCATCCAGACCTGTTTCTTTAACAAAAACCTGCTGGATCAGAGCAACGGCATCCCGGGCATCTTCTCTCCGAACTCGGAGATCATAGGTGCAGCCGCCTCAACTCTTACCGCAACCGCCGCCCTCACTGGTAATTGCCACACCAATATTCTCCTGTTCACAGAGCTGCTTAAGATGTTTCAGATCAGCCATTGGCCCCTGATGAATCGTCACCACATCATCAGTTGCGGTGAGTGCACCCTGCCGCGCTGAGCGTGGACCATTTGCCAGAAAACTCACCATCTCATCCCCCGTGAGCAGGGGGATATCACAGGCTGCACAACGATCCGCTGTCAGCATATACTCATCATTACACTTGGGACAATACTTCAACTCTGCATCATACATGGGACTCTACTCCTGTTTTTTAGAGGATATAGCGGCTCAGATCCTTATCCTCGGCAATGTCGGACAACTGGGAGTCAACATACTCCGCTGTAACCGGAAAGACCGAAGCTTCCATATCCGGGGCATCAAAGGAGATATTCTCAAGCAATTTCTCCAGAATGGTATGGAGCCTGCGTGCCCCGATATTCTCAGTGGATTCATTCACCTCAGCCGCTATCCTGGCCATACTGTGAATCGCATCATCAGCAAACTCAAGATCAATACCCTCTGTTGCCAGCAGGGCCTTATACTGCTTGAGCAAGGCATTCTGCGGCTCAACAAGAATCCTGTAGAACTCATCCTCTCCCAGGGCATGAAGCTCCACCCGTACAGGAAAACGCCCCTGTAATTCCGGAACCAGGTCAGAGGGTTTACTGGAATGAAAGGCACCGCTGGCAATAAAAAGGATGTGATCCGTGCGCACCATGCCATATTTTGTATTGACGCTTGCCCCCTCAACAATGGGCAGGAGATCACGCTGAACCCCTTCCCGTGAAACTTCGCCAGCACTGCCGCCTGTACCACGGGAGGCAATCTTGTCAATTTCATCCAGGAAGATAATTCCGGTCTGCTCAACCCGTTCCACAGCAAGACGATTCACCTGTTCCATATCAATGAGTTTATCCGCCTCCTGTTTTTCAAGCACTGGAATGGCGTCCTTCACACGCAGCTTTTGTTTCTGGGATTTCTTAGGGAAGAGATTAGAGAACATATCCTTCATGGAAGAACCCATATCATCCGCAGGTCCGGTGGAAAGCATTTCAACCATGGGCATTGTTGGACCGGGTTGCTCAATCTGCATCTCCACCTCCCGCTCATCCAGCACACCATCCGCAAGCATCTTCCGAAACTTCTCGCGGGTTGGAGAGACAGCAGGATCAGCAGGGTCCACACCCGGGGCAACCGGAGAAGGCGGAACAAGCAAATCGAGCAGGGCCTCTTTCGCCCTGTCTTTGGCCTTCTGCTGAACAATCTCAGTCTGTTCCTCCTTGACAAGGGTCACGGCAAGCTCAGTGAGATCACGGATCATGGACTCCACATCCCGGCCGACATAACCCACTTCCGTGAATTTAGTGGCCTCGACCTTTAAAAAAGGGGAACGAACCAGCTGGGCCAGACGCCTGGCAATTTCCGTTTTACCCACACCGGTGGGGCCGATCATGATGATGTTTTTTGGCGAAATCTCATCCCGCAACGGCTGGGGAACCTGCTGCCTGCGCCAGCGATTACGCAGGGCAACCGCCACAAAACGCTTGGCCGAGTCCTGACCAATGATGTACTTATCCAATGCTGCCACAATCTCTTTTGGGGAAAGGGGTTGTAGTTGCTTCATATCTTTTCCACCACAATAGTTGAATTTGTAAAGACACAGATGGATCCGGCAATCTCCATGGAGGCCCTGGCGATTTCTTCTGCATTCAAATCACTATGCTGAATCAAGGCCTTGGCCGCAGACTGGGCATAAACACCGCCTGACCCAATGGCAAGGATCCCGTCATCCGATTCAATAACATCACCTGTCCCGGTAAGGAGGAGGCTGCAATCTGCATCTGCCGCAATCAGCATGGCCTCCAGACGCCGCAGCATTTTATCCGTCCGCCAATCTTTAGCCAGCTCAACCGAGGCCCGCATGAGATTGCCGTTAAATTGCTCAAGCTTCGTTTCAAGCCGGTCAAACAGCGTAAAGGCATCAGCCGTGGCACCGGCAAAACCTGTAATCACCTTATCATTATAGAGACGCCGCACCTTCCGTGCCCCTTGCTTCATGATGGTATTACCGAGGGAAACCTGGCCATCACCGGCCATAACCACATCACCCTTATGGCGAATGCAAATAATTGTCGTTGATCTTATTTTCATATGTTTTGTATCCAATATTGTTCACTTTAACGGATGGGCCTTATCGTACACATCCATGAGATGATCTATGGTTAAATGAGTATATTTTTGCGTGGTGGAAAGACTGGCATGGCCAAGCAGCTCCTGCACCACCCGCAGGTCGGCACCCATTTCAAGCAAATGGGTGGCAAAGGAATGTCTGAGGGCATGGGGTGTCACCGGCACAACGATTCCTGCCCGCTGGCCATATCCTGCCACCATTCTTTCAATTGAGCGACTGGTTAAACGCCCCCCCCTGCTATTAACAAACAAGGGATCATCCGCATGGAGCCTGCCTCTTTTAAGCTTTGCCTCAATGAGAGACTGCCTTTGGGGAAAATAATGACGCACCGCATCCAGGGCCTGATTCCCCACAGGAACCAGTCTTTCTTTCTTTCCTTTGCCGAGTACGGTAACCATTCCCTGCTGAAAATCAAGCGCCGCAAGTTCACATTTTGAAATTTCAGAGACACGCATACCGGTTGAGTAGAGCAATTCTAAAATTGCCGTATCCCGTAAATGAAAGCGATCGCCACCCCGGGGTTCTTCAATGAGGGAAAAGACCTCGTCAACACTGAGGAAGACAGGGATGTGTTTGCCGATCTTTGGCATGGAGATGGACGCGGTTGGATCCGTTACAAGATAGTTTTCCCGCACGAGGAAACGACAGAACTGCCGCAAGCCTGAGATCATCCGGGCAACAGAGGCAGGCTTTTTATTGCTATTGAGCCCATACACCCAACGCCGGATAGAATCCTTCGTGAGGGTAATGGTTTCAGCCTCACCCTTATCGCAAGAGTTATAATCGCTAATATCGAGCCTATAACTAGCTACAGTATGCTCAGAATAGCCCTTCTCCACCCTGAGCCAATCAAGAAACAGGGCTACATGCTGGAGAGTAATTTTATTTTTAATGGCAATGATCCTGTAACCTTATATTTTCACACTGAAAGTGTCTGACTTAGAACTAATTACCACAGCCATGTTTTTTTTTAAACCGTTGCCACCTGCAGGTTTCTATTTTACTATTGTCCCCTTATTCAACACCTCTAATCCGGCAAACCGGAAAGGGGCATCAAACTCAGCAGAAACGGTTTTATGTCAGAGATAACCTATTTATTCCCATAGGAATTATCCAGTTTCTTGTTTTGTATAACGACTGCTCGGACCCAAGGCAGCAAATAGGTTAACAGTAATGGCTCGAAAAACATTTGAACAGGCAATGGAGCAGCTGGAACAGATCACGGCTGAGCTGGAGAGTGGTGAGTTGCCGCTGGATGTTAGTTTAAAGAAATTTGAAGAGGGAATTAATCTTGCTGATTTTTGCAATAAGAAGCTTGATGAGTCAAAGAAGAAAGTCTCCCTTCTCCTCGAAAAGAACAACAGCTTCATAGAGACCCCTTTTGAACATAATGAATCTTAAACAGTATCTGCATGATAAAAAAACCATTATTGAAGCGAGCATGGAGCAGTACATGCTCAAAGGGGATTCCCTTCTTGCCGGACATATTGAGACCATGCGCTACTCTCTTTTTGCTGGAGGGAAGCGCATCCGCCCCATTCTATGTATTGCAGCAGCAGAGACTTTAGGTTCTCATAATAACGCCATACTGCCTGTTGCCATGAGCCTTGAGTGCATCCACACCTATTCCCTTATCCATGATGATCTTCCTGCCATGGACAATGATGACCTCAGACGCGGCAAGCCCACCAGCCATGTAAAATTTGGAGAGGCGGCAGCCATACTTGCCGGTGACGGCCTGCTCACCTTTAGTTTTGACCTCCTCAGTGCACCCACCCTGACGTCACAGATATCTGCTGAGACACAGGTTAAACTCATTCAAGTTTTAGCCCAGTCAGCAGGCTCCCTGGGTATGGTGGGTGGACAGGCCATTGATATTGATTCTGAAGGCAAAGAAATCGATTTTGATACCTTACGCACCCTGCACTCCTGTAAAACAGGGGCCCTTATAACCGCCTCTGTCCAGATGGGCGCCATCCTGGGCAATGCTACCCCTGCCGAATATAAGGCCTTTACAAATTATGGCAGACATATCGGCCTGGCCTTTCAGATCGTTGATGATCTCCTCAATGTAACCGCCACCACCGAGCAACTGGGCAAAAAAGCAGGGTCAGATGCCGAACTGGACAAGGCAACCTACCCAGCCTTTTTTGGTATTGAAGGCACCAGGACCAAGGCCAGACAAGCCGTGGATGACGCCATCACATGTCTGGAACCCTTTGACCATCGCTGTGAGCCCCTGCGCGAACTTGCTCATTATATTTACTCCCGGAACAAATAAGGCATAACGCCTTGTAATGTCTCAATATTTTACTAGAATAACGCCATGACCTCTCAAATATTATCGCACATTGATTCCCCTGAAGACCTGCGCCTTCTTGACCCCAAGCAGCTCCTTAATCTTGCGGAAGAGATCCGTGAAACCATTATCGATACGGTGAGCGTAACCGGTGGCCATCTCGCCCCGTGCCTTGGGGTGGTTGAACTCACCCTGGCATTGCATTATATTTTCGATACCCCCACAGACAAACTGGTTTGGGATGTCGGTCATCAGGTCTATACCCATAAACTCATCACCGGTCGCCGGGATCAATTTCACACCCTGCGGCAGTACAAGGGAATAAGCGGTTTCCCCAAGAGAGAGGAGTCGCCCTATGACACCTTTAACACCGGTCACTCATCCACCTCGATCTCGGCAGCCCTTGGTATAAGTCTTGCCAAATACCTCAAAGGGGACACGGCCCGAGCCATTGCCGTTATCGGTGATGGTTCCATGACAGGGGGGATGGCCTTTGAAGCCCTCAACCAGGCGGGCCATCTCGACAAGAACCTCATTGTCATCCTCAATGATAATGAGATGTCCATTGCCCCGAATGTCGGCGCCCTTTCCACCTTTTTGAGCCGTAAACTCTCCGGCAAAACCATAGTACACATCAAAAAAGAGATGGAGTCATTCCTTAAAGGATTTCATAGTGTTGGCGAAAACATTCTTCAGGTTTTAAAGAAGAGTGAGGAGAGCTTTAAGGGCTTTTTCACCCCAGGCATGTTGTTTGAAGCCCTTAAATTTGAATACATCGGCCCCATTGCCGGTCATGACCTTCCAGCCCTGCTGGAGACATTTGAGAATGTCCGTGATCACCATGATGGCCCTGTGCTTATCCATGTCCTCACCACGAAAGGCAAAGGCTATGTTCCTGCGGAACAGAACCCCGGGGCATTCCATGGTGTTGGTCCATTTAACAAGGCAACAGGCATACCACTCCCTCCTAAAACCAAAACACCTCCGTCATACACCCAGATTTTTGGGGAGACCATGGTTGACCTTGCGGAGAAAGATCCTCGTGTTGTGGCCATCACCGCAGCCATGCCGGCAGGTACCGGTCTGGTGGAGTTTAGTGAGAAATTCCCCGATCGTTTTTTCGATGTGGGCATTGCCGAACAGCACGGCGTAACCTTTGCGGCAGGTCTTGCCACAGAGGGGATACTACCCGTTGTGGCGGTCTACTCCACCTTCTTCCAAAGGGCCATGGATCAAATCATTCATGACGTCTGCCTGCCCAATTTACCCGTCACCTTTGCCATTGATCGTGGTGGTGTTGTTGGGGCTGACGGTGCAACCCACCATGGTGTTTTTGATCTCTCATTCTTTCGCTTCATCCCCAACATGGTGTTTATGGCGCCCAAGGATGAAGAGGAATTACGCAACATGCTCTATACGGCAACATTCCTACCCGGCCCCAGTGCCGTCCGGTATAGCCGTGGAAATGGTTTAGGGGTTCCCCTCTCTGAAGGATATGAGAAACTCGCCATCGGCAAGGGGGAGTTATTGCAGGAAGGGACTGATGTCCTCCTGCTCCCCATCGGCAATCGGGTTGCCCCTGCCATGGAGGCTGCTGAAGGTTTGCAGAAACTTGGTATCAGCGCTGCTGTCATCAATCCACGTTTTATCACTCCCCTGGATGGGGACCTGATCTGCCAGTGGGCTGAAAAGATTGGCAAGGTTGTTACCATTGAAGATAATGTCAAGAAAGGCGGCTTCGGCAGCGGCATCCTGGAATTATTTGCCCGCCGGAAACTCCAGGTTGACTGTACAGTGCTGGGCATTCCCGACATCTTTATGGAACATGGCCCGCAATCTACGCTGTGGCAACTCGCTAAAATTGACCCGCCAGCGATTATCCAGGCGGCAATGGATTTGCAAGAATAACGGGTTAAGCTGTAGTTGTTCAGACATGGCCTGACAACTTTAACGATAAGACATTATCAGATATGACATTCACAGTAGGAAGGTTAACCTTGGGTGAATTGAGAAATTCATGAGGTTGGATGTGGCAAGGTTAACGCCGAGCTAAAAGGCGCAAATAGAGAGCCGCGGAATTTGCGTCCATTTTGAGCGCGTAGTTAGGGCTTTTTGTATTTCCCTATCACAGTTAAATATTTATTGAGTTACAGAAATGATGAGCAGCACCAGGCAACTCTTAGGGGAAAAGGAGATGGAGGGATTATTATTTAACCAATCATCCTTCCTGTTCAAATTTAATCCCTCCGCCCCCCTTTTTTACGTATGGCAACTACTCCTACCTGATCTTACTTTTCCGTGTAGTAGAACTTTGTACTAGCTACCTCTTTTGATCCCTCATCACTCGTCATGATGACAAACTTGAAGGCACCAGCTGGTCTCGGCTTCACCTTAAGGTAATACACTTTACCACTCTCCACACTCATCTCAACAGCATCAACTCGCTGCTCACCAAAGACTGTAGACTTGGTCGTCAACCTAAAAAATACGGTTCCAGGCTTAACATGTACTGGGTAGTAAGCATTATTAATAAGAGGGTCATACTTTTTATCCCCTGCATACACAATAAAAGGGGTGCCTCTCCACCAGACACTCTCAGGCCTATAGACATAGACCAGTGCATCACCGTTATTGGGGGCTATTGCTTCATAAGGTGTATTTGCCATCATCCCCAAACAACCAGACAGCGAGAATGCCAAAATCAACAGAATACAACTTATACAACTTGCTCTTTTCATAAGAATTAATACCCCTCTATTAATGAAGATTTTAGTACTGCACCACCATTTCTCAAATTATCAATTATTGATAATAAAATCCATACAAAAAATCAACGACATAAACCCGTCATCTTCTCGACAAAACCAGGGCCAGTCGTCAAGGCCTCGGGTAGCTTGTCCACCAGGGTGCCACCTCTTTGATGATGGCGCCGGCCTGTAAGATCAAGCGCAACAAGGACAAGGGGGGGCAAGTCCGCTTTTGACTTTTGACGCCAAATTCCCGCCACCATCGCTAGGTTCAAGTTGGCCCCACTGCCCTGGCCTGCGGCACCGCTCACCTTCCGCCGGAAAAGGGGAATTGCAGAAACTCGCAGAGTTTATACCCCCTGGCGGGGTGCTCAGACATGCTGCAATTCTCTTTCCCTTTTCAGGCTCCCTGCTCGCTCAGGGCTGAATGGGTGAAAAGATAGAGGAATTTGGATCATGTGTTGATATCCAGTTTCCGGTTATCACTCGTTATTGAATGATAACCAGTTAGAAAATGGTATCATGAACGAAAAATCGTTATCAAATTGTCTTCACCCGGAATGATATCAGGAAACCGGATAATAACTTATTAGGTGCAAAACAAGAATCAGCGGTCGTAAAAAATGAAACCAGTCCATAAGTTCAGAAAAAACCAACCAGTAGTTTGGTTTGACAGAAAGAAAGAGAAATCAAATCAATATTGTTTGTATTGTGGTGTACCTGTTGGAATTGGATCTGAAGCACCTTCCAACAAAGAGCATCTAATTGGGAGGCAATTTGTTCCAACTGGATCTTTCCAAGAAGGAAGCCAGTTTAACTTTATATTCAGGGCGTGTGAGGTATGTAATAGTAACAAATCAGAGCTTGAAAGGCATGTGTCAAGTGTGACGCTACTAAACTCAATTCATAAACAGGAAAAGCGTGAATACGTTGAAAGGGCAATATCAAAAGCGTCTCGTGATTTCCATCCATTAAAACCTGGTGTACTGGTTAAAGATGCGACTGACACTCATGTATTCAAGTTCAATATTGGTGCATTGAGTATGAAGTTCGAAGCGACCTCACCACCACAGGTCAGTCAACAATACATTAGGGAACTATCATTTTACCATGTTCAAGGGCTGTTTTCTTTAATAACATCCAAGGCACCGGATAAAGAGTCAGGAACATGCCTACTGCCAGAATCTAATTTTTGGTTTCATAGGGCATACAATCACGGTGATTGGGGTAATGCTGAGCTTACGGAGTTATCCAAACGTGCAGAGGAACTGAGATGCTACGCAAACATAAATACTGCTGATGGGAACTTTAAGGCCATGCTATGCCGCATCATAGACAAACCAGGCTGTTGGTTCTGGGCATTAGAATGGAATAAGCACCTAAGAGTGGTTGGTGGAATATATAGCCATGAAGAATGTCCGATGATATTTGAGGGGCTTCCGGCAGAGAGCTGGAAATCTTTTGGGAAGGGGAGTGATGGGGTAACGCGTAGAATTAAAGAGGAAACCCCGTTGGATGAAAGTAATGATATTCTTTTCTCGTATGAGGTGTATTCAGGGGAAGGCCCCTAACAAGTCATTAAACCTGGTACAAAAAAAGGGGTTAGGTGGTTGGCTTTACTTTCCGTCCCTCTACTAAGTTTGCGACATTCCTGCACACCTCGTTACGCTCCCTTTTTTCAGGTTAATTCAACGTTAGGTGAAAATAATGAAGAGTCTACTAAGAGTTGCTCTACCGATATTGGGAATAATCATAATACTTTTCCAATTAATGCATATTGGCGATTACTATCAAAGATTTGATAGTCCATTATGGGGGTTTTTGCTTGGTATTGGCTTAATTGTCTCACCTTTTACAGCTGTCGGTATACTACTGACATATCTTCTAATGTTGGTTTTTATTTTAGGGTTTCCAATTTTGGGCGCATATATTGGCGCACAAATTACTGGTAAGGACAGTTTTGGTGTTTGGGTAGGCTTGATTGGCGGTGGAATACTCGGATTCAAAATTGCCTGGAGTGACTTTTTCAATACTCTGGTGGCACCTTTGCGAAAAGTTGCCGATCAAGATGATAAAGATTAAATATGAAAGCATGAATACACATAAGCAAACGTTGCAGATTAATTATGAAATTAAGAATTTGTCTATCCTATACAAGTCAGGACAATCTCTATGGAATGCCCAAAATACTTCTTTTTTAATACCCGACAAGAATGGCAGCAAAGTAGGTTATTTACAAATTTGGGTAGAAAATATTAAGCCAGAGTTTATTAAAGATGAGTTAATTCGTTTAAACGAAAAATTCGAATCTTTTATTTTAGGCATGCAATTCATAGGGAACACAAACCTAACTTGGGAAAAGATCGAAACTTTTTATTTTATTGATACAAAAAAGCCATTTAATATTCAAAACGACACAGATATTGAAGCAATTATAAAACGTTCAAGAGGCGAAGAATTCAATTACCTGCATTCGTATGTTAATCAGCGTGCAATAATGACCCCCTTAAGATAGAAAACAGCGCCCAAAATTGACCCCTCCGATTAACCTCTCCGTGGACTTAAATTCATGGAGGTAGTGGAGGATGTTAATAGT
>JAQIBE010000059.1 GCA_027859235.1 Desulfobulbaceae bacterium | reverse complement strand
ATAACGGCTATGGCCAAATCAAACATCACGGTTAAGACCGTAACCAGGAGAATCACCAGGGCGTCGGCCAGGGGGATTTTATCGATAACACTGAAGGTACTCCAGGCAAAGGTGCCGATGACCACCATGAACATGACCCCCACCAGGGCGGCAACCGGGATCATCTCGATATAGGCTGCGCCAAAGAGAATGAAGATGAGCAGGGATAGGGCCGCCACAATGCCTGACAAACGGCCCCGTCCGCCGGACTTGATGTTAATGATACTTTGACCGATCATGGCACAGCCGCCCATGCCGCCCATGAAACCGTTGACAATATTTGCGGTTCCCTGGGCAATACTTTCCTTATTGCCATTGCCGTGGGTATTGGTCAGTTCATCAATCAGATTCAGGGTCATGAGTGATTCGATGAGGCCAATGGCCGCAACAATTGCAGCATAGGGGGCAATAAAATACAGGGTCTCAAGGTTAAAGGGAATCATTGGCACATTAAAGACCGGTAATCCGGCCTGAATACCGGCTCCACCATTGGCTTGGACAAATGAGAGTACCGTCTGGGTATCAATTCTCGTAAAGATGACGAGTAAGGTGACTGAGACAATGGCAATGAGCGCTGCCGGCACCTTGTTTGTGATTTTAGGAAAGACATAGAGGATCGCCATGGTCAGGGCGACGAGACCGAACATGGTGTATAATTTGGAGCCCTGCATCCATGCACCGTCGACCTTGAACATTGACAGTTGCGCAGTAAAAATGACAATGGCCAGACCATTCACAAACCCCATCATAACCGGATGGGGAATGAGTCTTACAAATTTACCAAATCTAAAAACTCCGGCGAGGATCTGAATGAGACCGGCCAGCAACAGGGTCGCAAAGAGATACTGGAGCCCTGCCCCTTCCCCGCCCATCTCCGTGCCTATTTTCACCAGGGAGACCATGACAATGGCTGTGGCGCCGGTGGCGCCGGAGATCATCCCGGGCCGGCCGCCGATTACAGAGGTAACCAGCCCCATCATGAAGGCCCCGTACAGCCCGACAATTGGCGACACACCGGCAATAAAGGCAAAGGCCACCGCCTCAGGCACAAGGGCCAGGGCAACAGTCAGACCTGCAAGGACATCATCTTTAATACTGACCGCTTTCTTTTCTACTAATTTAAATCTTTTCATAAATTGCTACTGTTTTCCGTGATCTGACCACTGGCAATGGGGCCATAGGCCGACATTGAGTCGACTGAACACTCTGAAGGGATACGTCGAGGCAGAAGGTGTATTTAAACAACTTTCTAAGGATATATGGCATCTTAAGGTACAACATGGCTTTAAAGCCAGGTTGCAGGGATTCCTGCAACGCAAAGAAGAGTTGTCTTTAGCATTATAATGGCTTTAAAGGCAATAACTTTCGATGTTTTCTTTTTCAAGCCATACAGAAAAAAGGCCCCCACCTGGAATAAGGTGATGACCCAGACAATGCCAGCCCTGCTACAGGAGAATGACTTTGGCAATTAATAGCGCCGAACAGGGTTTAATATTTATGCCATTCAATCAATCTTATTATGCTCTTTTTTAGCCACAGAGATAGCGTAGACTTCGATCCACGGAATACACAGAAGTTTTTGTCCGTGGATTCCGTGGGTTCTGTGGCTCAGTTTTGACCTAGGGTTGCTCCCTAAAGGACAGCTAATGCCGCCTCATAATCAGGTTCATCAGCAATTTCTCCAACCTGTTGCGTATATACCACCTTACCGGCTTCATCGATCACAACAATGGCCCGCGCAAGAAGGCCCTTTAAGGGCTTCGTTGTAATTTCAACCCCGTAATCTTTGCCAAAACCGGGTGAACGGAAGGTTGAGCCGGTATCAACATCATCAATACCCTCTGCCCCGCAAAAACGACCAAAGGCGAAGGGCAGGTCGGCAGAGACACATAATACTGAGGTATTCTTGAGCCCACCTGCCTTCTCGTTGAATTGGCGAACCGAGGTTGCACAGGTGGGGGTATCGATACTGGGGAAAATACTCAAGACCAGACGTCTGCCCGCATAATCTTTGAGACTGACCTCCGAGAGATCGGCCTTG
>JAQIBE010000001.1 GCA_027859235.1 Desulfobulbaceae bacterium | reverse complement strand
CTAATTGACTGCAGTAACGTGATCTTCTGCTGTTCCAGCTGTGCCAATTCTTGGCTCTTAGGGCTATAGACTACGAAATAAAAGGCAATAATCGGTATCAGAACCAGAGCTATGATTGCCACAATTTTAACATTGGCATCAAGATCTGTAACTTTCTCATCTAAAAAGGTATCAACTGTATCCTGAATTTTTCTCAGCTTCATTTTGCCCCACCTTCTTTTATATTGTTGGCAGGTGCAACAACAACAACACTCATGGTGAATGACTGCAGGTTTCGTGATGCAATTTGTGTTTGTGCAGAACGTGCTAAAACAGGCTCATTTAAAAATGGCGAAGCTTCTATCTTTTTCATATAATCTGCAACAGTTGTATTATCGAGAGCTACTCCATCAATATAAATATTTGTCCCTGTTTGCTTTAGAGATTTGAGCCAGACACTATTTGCCGGTGTTACCTTGGCTATCTCATCAAGAAGATGAACAGATATCTGAGATTGAGACTTTAACTTCTTAATGGCCTCAATTTTAACAAATAACAGGTCTTTCTGTTTTTCAAGTCGCTTAATCTCACGTATAGTTGCATCATACGATTTTTTCTTCGCTTGCAAGCGTCCCACTTCACTTGTTGTTTGTTTTACATTCATACTCATTAAGTATGTTACCCCAAGCAGAGCTGTACACATCACAACAAAAGCCACAGCAACAACGAAAACTTCCGTTCGTGCCTTTGCTCTTTTTTTAAGGCGCTTAACTGGCAGTAGATTTATGAGTATCATATCTTATTCAGTATAAAAATATTGTTATTAGCAATTCACTTCATTGCGCTCATGCTAGTCCAATAAAACGGAATTAAGGTTTGGCTAACCACCCTAATTAACAAATACACACCGCTTCTTGCAAATCAATTTTTCCCCTTCATAATTACCTGCGTAAAACAATCCCCAAAACATTAAAAAGGAACCTTCCGGGTTGCAAGTCCTGTGGAAATAGCCATTTCCGGGCCAAGATAGCCCACGTACGCACT
Source organism: Desulfobulbaceae bacterium (assembly GCA_027859235.1). Classification (GTDB taxonomy): domain Bacteria; phylum Desulfobacterota; class Desulfobulbia; order Desulfobulbales; family SURF-16; genus JAJRUT01. The sequence continues at coordinate 4,476 of JAQIBE010000001.1, read as the reverse complement.
GTCTATTTTCTTACCATCAAAGACGGTTGCAACAAACGGATCAAAAATATCAACCTCCAGATTTGCTTCCGCACTAAAATATTCACTCAAGCCTTTAATATGCACACCTCCACCGCTTAAGACCATCTTATCGATAGGGGCGTCTGGATAATTAGAATCATAAAAATCCAAGGCCTTTTGGATCTCTAAAACCCATTGTTTACAGGCACTGGCAAAGCTTTCTTCCAAGCCACTAATTTGATCACCAGGATCTTGGGCACAAATTTTCAGATCTTCAGCTTCTGCAAAGCTAACACCTAGCCGTGACTGAATTTGCTCAGTCAATTGCCGAGACCCTAAAAACACATCCCGCGCAAATACCGATGCACCTTCTGAAATAATATTAATGTTCATCTTAGAGGAACCAATATCCACCAAAATAACATTTCCCTCCTGTCCCATACTTAATTCATATGAATTCTCAAGGGCAAAAGCATCGACATCCACCACCACAACCTGAAGGCCAATAGAATTCAGCATATCAATATATTTGTTAACAACATCTTTTTTTGCTGCAACAAGCATAACATCTGTGCGCTCGTCACGCTCTGCGTTGGTTTGCAGATCCTGATAATCAATATAAACTTCATCGATATCAAAAGGAATATACTGCTCAGCTTCTGTCTGAATATGCTGTTGCAATTCATCATCTGTCATGACAGCAAGATTAATTTTTTTCATGATAACAGAATAACCTGATATCGAGATGGCAACCTTGTTACTTTTAATCCCAAGATTTTGAATCAAGGTTTTAATAATATCAGCAACAGCTTCCGGATCCTTCAGTTCACCATCCTCAACTGCACCTGGTGGAAGCTGGGCTGTTCCCAGAGAAAGCAACCGCATCTTTTTCCCATCCTCAGCAAGCTCGCATACCTTTATTGAATGAGAGCCTATATCAAGACCGACTGTTAATTTTTGTTTCGACAAAAATGAAAGCATTGGGATCTTTTTCCTTAAAAAAGAGTGAATGTTATTCTTGGGCTCATCCGACCTGTCTTTGCTTACAGCAACCTGCTAAAACTCAACCTGCCAATAACACTCTAATTCTTTTCAGTTAGACATACTTTTTTTTCAATGTCAAGGTACCGCAGCACACCCAAACAGATAAATTTCTCGAAAAATCAAGATGTTCCACACGTTGTTGAAATAAAACCAATCAAAGATCGACCATATTGAGTAGTAAGCCAACAACCATCACCCCAGATACAGTGTATCTCGCCATTTCCCTTGTTAAACAACCTCCACACACATATCTAAGCCCGCACGAGGCAACCTCGCGAACCTATCATATTATGATATTAAGAGGATGTGGTACACATATGTATACAAAACCATAATTTCTATGACATATTATTGATGCAACAGGTTGAACAGCCCATTAATCCATATGGATGGAGTTGTTTTTTTTCTAAAAATACATTACATCTGTGCAGTTATTTTAATCCCTTTCTTCTATTCTAACCTGGTCTTGTATATGAAAAAATCTATTTTCCGAGAATACGCTGAAGCCCTTATCATTGCTTTGGTTCTTGCTGTTTTCATTAGAACTTTCGTTGTCCAGGCCTTTAAAATCCCATCGGGCTCAATGCTGCCAACCCTGCAGATTGGTGATCACATTTTGGTTTCCAAGTTTGCATACGGGATTAAGAACCCTTTTTCAGGAAATAATTTAATTTCTTTTTCCCCTCCGCAGCAGGAAGACATCATCGTCTTTAAATACCCTGTGAACCCTAAAATTGATTATATTAAACGCGTTATAGGCGTTGCGGGAGACCGAATTGAAATCAAAGATAAAAAAGTTTATGTGAATGGCAAACTTTACAAAACTGAACAAGCTCAATATTTAACCAATACCATTCGTCAAGATAACCGTGACAACTATGGCCCTGTCACTGTACCGGAGAACTCACTCTTTATGATGGGTGACAACAGAGACAACAGTCAGGATAGTCGATTCTGGGGTTTTGTGAATTATAAGATGGTCAAAGGTAAAGCCTTCATTATTTACTGGTCCTGGGATCTTGACAAATATCCGCAATTTTCATTTAAACGCTTTGCAACAATCCGCTGGAACCGTTTTGGAGATCTCCTTCATTAACAGTCATCACACCCACTTAACAGCGTCAGGCCTGACATGAAAACATCACTGCAACAGCAAAATGATTATCATTTTACCCACAAACATATCCTTGGGTTAAGTGATTTGAATTCCGTCGACATTGATTTTCTTCTCAGATCAGCACTTTCTTTTAAAGAGATCTCCTCCAGAAAAATCAAAAAAGTCCCTGCCCTGCGTGGCCGCACCATTATTAATCTTTTTTTTGAGCCATCCACGAGAACCCGCCTCTCATTTGAGGTTGCAGCCAAGCGCATGAGTGCCGACACCTTTAATATTGCGCCAGCCACCAGTAGTCGTACAAAGGGCGAAACCCTCATTGATACGGCTCTTAACCTTGCAGCGATGAACCCTGATATCATTATTATTCGTCATTCCCACTCTGGATCCGCTGCCCTTCTCGCCAAACATACCAAGGCCTCTATCATCAATGCCGGTGACGGCTTTCACGAACATCCAAGCCAGGGCCTTCTGGATATGATGACGGTGATTGAGCATAAGGGCAAGTTGGCAGGATTGAAAATTGCCATCATCGGTGACATTACCCACTCACGGGTGGCCCACTCCAACATCATTGGCTTCACAAAGATGGGAGCGTCTGTTTCCGTGAGTGGCCCTGCGACATTGATTCCTGTAGGGATTGAATCTTTAGGGGCCCAGGTCTGCTCAACTGTTGAGGAGGCCGTTGCTGATGCCGATGTTGTCATGGCCCTGCGCATTCAATTTGAACGGCAAACAACCCCATTCTTCCCCTCAGTACGTGAATACGCGAATCATTTTGGACTCAACGACAAAGTCCTTTCCCATGCAAAGCCTGATGCCATTGTTATGCACCCAGGCCCCATCAATCGCGGTGTTGAGATTGATCCACGCCTCGCCGATGGCCCGAGATCAGTCATCCTTGACCAGGTGACGAATGGCGTTGCCCTGCGTATGGCCATGCTCTATGCGATTATGGGCGGAAGCGAAGGATAACCAGCAAGCAAGGCTACAGCAGTGAACTTGAACCCTACTGAGGAAAAAAATATGCCCCACCCAATACTCCTGCAAAACGGCCGCATCATTGACCCAGTTAATTCCATTGACACTGTCGGATCTATACTTATCGAAGATGGCAAGATCACTGAAATTTCCCTTAGCGCCCCCATTACCCCGCCAGAGAACAGTCTCATTTTTGATTTGAGTGGAAAATGGATTTGCCCTGGATTTGTCGACATGCACGTCCACCTTCGCGAGCCGGGAGAAGAGTATAAGGAAACAATTAAATCCGGCGCCAGGGCCGCAGCCCATGGAGGATTTACCGCAGTGGCCTGCATGCCGAACACCAACCCTGTCAATGACTGTGAGGCCGTTACAACCCTCATCCTGTCCAAGGCAAAAGAGGCTGGTTACGCCAGGGTGTATCCCGTTGGCGCCATCAGCAAGGGTAGTAAAGGGGAGATCTTGGCGGAATTTGGTGAAATGAAAAAAGCTGGAGTCGTTGCTGTCAGCGATGACGGACATCCTGTGGAAGACTGCCAGATGATGCGTCGGGCCTTGGAATATAGCTCCAATCACGACATGCTCATAATTTCTCATCCGGAAGAGAAGAGCTTAAGCCGTGACGGAGCCATGAATGAAAGTCCTCTTTCCACCCGCATGGGACTGCGCGGCATTCCGCGGGTGGCTGAAGAAATTATGATCTACCGGGATATTGCCTTAGCAGAATACACCAGTCGCCCAGTGCATATCGCTCATATTTCCACCCGTGAAGCAGTGGATCTCGTCCGCAGGGCCAAGACTAAAGGAACCCAGGTCACCACAGAAACCACCCCCCATTATTTCACCCTTACGGAAGAGGCTGTTGAAGGATATAATACCTTTGCCAAGATGAGCCCTCCTCTGCGCACTGCAGATGACAGACTCGCTATCCAGGAAGGGTTACAGGACGGGACCATCGATGCCATTGCCACTGACCACGCCCCCCACTCCACCATCGAGAAGAACGTGGAATTCGACCTTGCCGCCAATGGTATTATTGGCCTCGAGACATCCATCCCACTGACCCTGGAACTGGTGCGCAGGGACATTATATCTGCAGAAAAGATGGTGCAGCTTCTATCAGTGAACCCGGTGCATATTCTTAAGGTAGATGGGGGAAATATAGGTAAGGGGAGTAGAGCAGACCTCACAATTATTGATCCCGATGTGATTTTTACCTACACCGCAGAATCGGTGATCTCCAAATCACAAAACTCCCCATTCTTAGAGAGAGAGATGCAGGGCAAGGCAGTGCTTACTATTGTTGACGGGAAGGTTGTCTATGATGGTTTGCATAC
>JAQIBE010000327.1 GCA_027859235.1 Desulfobulbaceae bacterium | reverse complement strand
CCGCCTTTATCGTCCTGACCTTTACCGGATCACCCGTCCTGCAGCAGATCGGCTGGCTGGTTGCCCTCGGTCTGTTCTTCTCCCTGATCTCCATCCTCTGGGCCCTGCCCGCCTGGCTTAACTGGCTGGATAAACGCAATCCAACCCGGCACCAGAAGGGATTCTCCCTGCTGGGCACCGGGACCCTGGCCAACCTCGTGTCTCGCCACCCGAAACCTCTCATCCTCTTATCCGGCCTTCTCGTTCTCCTGTCGCTTCCGGGATTGACTAAAAGTCTTTTTGAACGCTCCCTTGTAGCCCTGCATCCGGAGGGCCTTGAGGCCCTTACCGTGCGTTCAGCCATTTTCAATCATTACTCCAAGGGGATTACCGGTATTTTTGTCAGTTTTGAGGCAGATAGTCCGGAGGAATTCTGGCAGAAATCACACGAGATTGACGGAGACCTCCGAACCGTAGGCGATCGCATTGCCAGTTTTGCCTCACTCACCACCGTCACCTCGCCCCTGAACTTCACCATCTCTGCCCAGGGACAGAAGAACCTGCACCGGATCTTTGCCAAATATCATCTGGCCACCGCATCCTTTCCACCGCTACAGAACTTGCTGAACCGCACCAACAGCGAAGCACCGGATTCAGCCGACCTGTCCTCCGTCAAACTCCATCAACGTTTCTTTATTCAGGAGGATGGCAAATACATCGGCATCACCTGGGTCAACGCTCGCTCGGAACAACTCATTACGGAACTGCAAACGCTGTGGCAGGATCAGGACATCATGGTGGTGACCCTTGATATGGCCCTTGCGTCCCTCATGGATACCGCCAAGGGTAATATGGTCCGCACGGTGAGTCTGGCCCTGTTTATTGTCATTGCCATCCTCCTTGTCTTTTTCAGAAGTCTTGGTAACTGTTTTCTGGCCCTGCTGCCGACCCTTCTCGGCGTCATTGTCACGACCGGGGTCATGGGCTGGCTGGGGATCAGCTTCAATCTCATCAACTTCATCATAATCCCCATTCTCATCGGCATCGGCCTTGACGACGGGATTCATATCATCGACCGGTATCGTGAAACAGGGAATATCCACACCACAATCACCTCCACCGGCCGTTCGATCCTCCTCACGTCACTCACCACCTGTTTCGGTTTCGGCTCCCTGGCCCTGGCAAAATATCATGTCCTGGCCAATATGGGGATGCTGACGATTATCGGTGTCTCATCCTGCTTCTTCTTTTCTGCGGTGTTACTCCCGTCTCTGCTGGCGCTGAGGCAGAGACGATGAAGAAATCGGTTATCATCATGGGCGGAGGAATGGCAGGGTTATGTGCCGGGGCCATTCTGGCGAAACGCGGCCACCCGGTGACCCTTTTTGAAAAGCAGGACAAGACCGGCGGCTACGTCACCGGCTTTCACCGTGATGAGTTCTATTTTGACGCCACCGGCTCCTTCCTTGCGGCCTGTTTGAAGGGCAGTGAGTTCTATGCTATTTTTTCGGAACTTGGCATTGAAGACAAACTTGATTTTCTGCCCATCCCCCGTATCCGCAATATATACCCAACCTATGAACTCAATCTGGACTATCGCAACCCCGCAGCCTATGTGGATGCCTTAAAGGAAAAATTTCCCGAGTATGAAGGGAAACTTGCGGCCTACGCCGAACTCACCCGTAAACTGGGGCAGGAGTTTCTCCAGTTTGAGAAGGCACCCCTGTGGAAGAAATGTCTGCTCCCGTTTTTCTATCCCACCCTGTTTAAATGCGCCCAGCACTCCCACGCCGCCATCCTCCGCCATTTCTTCGGCGCTAATGACGAGATCCAGCACGGCCTTTCCGCCCTGCCCACCACCCTGCCCCCCACGAAACTATCCTATATCTTCGTGGCCGTACTCTGGGCCAAGGTCTTAAAAGACGGGGTCTTCTACCCCAGGGGAGGCATGATCAGGCTCACGGACATGCTGGCCCAGTCCCTTGTGGATCACGGCGGCGTCATCCATCGAGATAGTGGGGTAGAAACCATCACAACCCGCAAGGGAGCAGTGGAAAATATCATCACGAGCGATGGCCGAACCCATCGGGCCGACTGGTACATCGGGGCCCTGAACCCCTATCGCGGCCAATCCATGCTGACCGGTGGCGCCAAACTTTACGGAAAGATGTTTGATCTGGACCGGTATACGGTTTCGCCATCGGCCATGCTTTTCTACCTCGGGATTAAAAAATCTACTCTGCCGCCGGACTGGCCTTATTTTGTCTCCCTGCATACAGGACTGAACCCTGAACAGGAAACAGAGGCCATTGAGCAGGGTCATTCTGATGAGGGGATGCACCTGGTCATCACCACGCCGTCCCTCCTCGACCCGACCCTTGCCCCGGATGGATTTCACAGTATGAAGATACTGGTTCACGCCCCCAGGTCTTCGCTCTGTAAAGATCAGGCCAGTGCAGAATCCATCCGTGTTTTACAGGAAAAGGTGTTTAAGGCTATTTCTGAGAAAACAGATCTAACTCTCGCTGATAACGTTGTTTTAAACCTATCAGCCACACCCGCCGCCCTGCAGCAGCGCACCGGCAATGAAGAGGGATCCATGTATGGCTTTGATGCCGCCATGGGACAAGTCGGCCCACGCCGCCCCCCGAACCAGACCCGCATAAAAAATCTCCTCTGGGTCGGTCATTACACCAGACCAGCCCATGGTATTGTCGGCAGCTCCCTGTCCGGCAGTTTTGCCGCCAATATTATTACGGAACGTGAGGATGATGCGTGAGGAGTTAGGCGTGAGGCGTAAGGGGTTAGACGTAATCTATTCACTCCTCACCCCTCACCCCTCACCCCTGACCCAATAAAATATGCTCTTTCCAAAAAAAACATACCTCCTCCTCATCTACATCTTTGCCAAAACAGCTCCGCAATTCTGGCAGAAAATTCAGAACAAGGCGGTGTCCGTCTGTCTCTATTATCTCTGGGGCTCAAAACAGAAGGTCCTGCACACGAATACGGCCCAGGTCCTCGGCCTTCCCGTTGATTCCCCTGTTGTCAGGAAAACAGTCATCCAGCTCTTCCGGAATTACGGGCTGTATCTGCGTGATTACGTCCTCATCCATGATTTAACCGAGGAAAATTATAAGGAAACAGTGGCCGAAGAAATCGGCACGGAGTACATAGAAAAGGCATTGGCAGACGGCAACGGGGCGATTCTCATCACCCCCCATCTCGGCAACTGGGAGCTCGGCGGCGTGACCTTTGCCCTGCGGGGTTGCCCCATCCATGTGTTGACCTTGAAGGATCAGGAAGATGCTGTGCAGGATTACCGCGACGAGGTGCGCGGGTCACTGGGCATTAAAACCCTCCATGTCGACCCGAATGACCATGGTACCATCCTGAAAATGGCCCGGCTGCTCAAGGCCAATAATGTTATTGCCATGCTGGGTGATCGACTGGTCGGCGGAAAAAAGAGTGAAGTCGTTTTTTTCGGCAGGAAGGTGTACTTCCCCTCCGGCGCCATGGCCCTGTCCCAGGCCACCGGCGCCCCGATCATTCCCGTATTCATCACCCTGCGTGATGATGGTAAATACAAGGCCTGGATGGAAAAGCCCATCATGGTTGAACGTGAAGCCGGCGTTGCCAATGATGAACTCATAGCACGGAAGACCCAGGAACTGGCCAGTGTGTTTGAAAAGAACATCCGCAGACACCCTGATCAATGGTATCAATTTTTCGATTATTGGAGCACCTACAGCAGTGAAGATACTTCTTCTTGACCCACCCCATCAGATCTTTGCAGCCCTGCGTATGTGGATGC
>JAQIBE010000265.1 GCA_027859235.1 Desulfobulbaceae bacterium | reverse complement strand
ATGCAGCTCGGACTCCTTCTTCAGCTTTAAATAATTGTGATACGTTTCCTGCTGCAGGGTGCCGTCTTTTATCCCCTGCAAAACAGCGCATCCAGGTTCATTACTGTGGCCGCAATTGCTGAAACGGCAGCGTTGGGATAATTCCAGGATGTCATCGAAGTTTTCATCCATTCCTGTGGTCGCACCCAAAATGCCTATCTCCCGCATTCCCGGTGTATCGATAATCAGGCCACCCTGTTCAAGAACAATGAGCTGTCGCCGTACCGTCGTATGTCGTCCCTCTCCGGAATCACTTACACCCCTTGTCTTAAGGGCTGCATGGCCGACCAGGTTGTTGATGAGGGTGGACTTGCCGACCCCTGAGGACCCGAGCAGACAGTAGGTTCTGCCAAGGCTCAGCACCTCTCTTATCTGGTCTAAGCCGGAGCCGGTTACATTGCTGATCCCGATGATCCTGGCGTTAATCCCTGCACCACGAATCTTATCGATGAGGTGCTGCAACTCATCGACACTGACCAAATCGGTCTTGGTGAGAACGAGTAATGGTTCAACATTACCTTCATTCACCATCACCAGATACCGTTCAAGTCGGCTCACATTAAAATCGTAATGGCAGGACTGAACAATGGCGGCTACATCAATATTTGCCGCGATCATCTGCATCTCGGAACTCTTGCCTGCCGATTTCCGCCGCAAAAACGATTTTCGCAGCAGAACCGTATGGATGGTGGCGGAATCTGCAGCATCGTTATAATGCACACAGACCCAGTCACCTACGCAGGGCATATCCATCGTGGATTCAGTGGAGTGCAGAAACTTACCGGTTGTCTGGGCCGCTGCCTCCCCATCCTCATTCATGACCGTATACCAGCCTCGATCAACCACGGTCACCCGGGCAATTCTCTGGTCGGATTTACAGAGTTCCAGGCCCTTGTCTGCAAACCAGGGGTCCAGTCCGAGTTCGCTCAATTTCATGGAACTCATTTTATCTTTTCACTATTCATGTTTATCAAGTCCCGTAACTAGGTGGAAGAGGGGGCACAGCAACCTTTATCCTGATGATAACTTGCATGGGTTGCACAATGCAATGGCTTGGGCTATTCAAAAATTGAACATTGTTTAGATACATTAATGGTGAATTGCAATAGGTATGTTTTCTATGAACCCGGGTTAAATGCCGCCAGAGCACATTCTGCATATCTTTGCAAATTCCTCTGGATCCAGACATGCTGAACCAACCATGAGTCCGGAAATACCGGAAAGCTCAAGGTAGCTTTGAGCATTATGTTGATTTATAGATCCGCCGTACAGGATGTCATGCTCTGGGATCATCTTATGAATATCATGGATGGCCTCCTGCTGACCTTCCGGGGGTGGCGGTGTCTCCAGATTGATGACTTCAACGGGGCCGTAGCCAATGAGCAGATCCTGATCAAGGTTTTGTTGGTCAAGGGCTGCAAGTTGCGCACTGGCGTAGGGTTTATCCAAGCAAAGTATTGGGGTAATACCCGCAGCTTGTGATTCTGTAATTTTGTTGGCAATTTCAGTCAATGATTCATGGAAATGTCGGCGACGTTCAGAATGGCCTATTATTGCATAGTCAACAAGATCCCGCACCATATCTGCTGCCACTGCCCCTGTGTAGGATCCAGTGGGGAAGGGAGAAAGATCCTGCACTGCTAAAGATACGGACCCTGCACCCCGTTGATCCATGACCTGCTTGAGCGGCACGAGAAAAATGGCAGGGGGCGCAATAATAATTTTCAGGTGTGGCTGCGGTTCATATACATCAAGGAATGTCTCAATCCACGTCACGGATTCAGAAAGAGTCTTGTTGGCTTTCCAGTTGGCCAGCACATATGTCGTCATAATTATCACAGCGGTTGAGGTTTGAGCCGATACGTCCACTCCCTCTTGTTTATGCCCTCCGTCCCATCGTGTCAAATTTTCTTTACATGTGCCGGACATGCAACTCTCCATGTTTGTTATATTTTTTTATTCATTAACTCATTCTTTATGGAAAAGATTGGTCAGAGCTGATAAGGTTTAATCCCTTATTTATAAGGTTGATATGGTGAAAAATAGGCGGGTGGCCATTCTGTTTTTATGTTCACCAATACTCCATGGTTTATTGACCCCTCATGTGCTGAAGGAATGAAATGCTTAATATGAAACTCCCCGAAGGCTTAACCAGCTCCGTACTCAGCTTTGCGTCTAATCTGTCAGACAAAAATTTACTGCGGATTGTCAATTCCCTTGGCAAGCTGACCTCCATTGAGTGGCAGGATAAAGGCGTCCTTGCCCTGCGCCGGATGATTGACGAGAATCATTCCGGTATTGAGGCCACAAAGCGTGTCATCAAAAAGTTGAACCCCAAGGTTCGCGCCAAGATGGTGAATAACTTTCTGCTTGGCGGAATTCTTATGGGCTATAAAAAACGGTATGCTTTCTGGGAGAAGTATGGTGTGGCCCCTCCGGGCAATCTCATGATCTCCTCCACCACAAAATGTAATCTCCGTTGTTACGGCTGTTACGCCGGAACCCATCAAATAGCCGATGATCTCAGCCGCGCTGAAGTGGAAACGCTCATTGAAGAGGCTGGGAAGTCCGGGACCAACATCATCACGATGCTTGGGGGGGAACCCTTTACCATGCCGTGGATGCTCGATGTGGTGGAGAAATATCCCGATGTCGGTTTTCAGATCTTCACCAACTCCCTTCTCCTTGATGATGACAAGATTGGACGTTTGGCAAAGGCGGGTAACGCCATGATTGCCATCGGTGTTGACGGCCCTAAGGAATTGACTGATGGCCGCAAGGGCGAGGGTGCCTTTGCAGGCGCGCTGGCCAATATGAAGAAATTAAGTGACGCCGGTGTGCTGGTGGGCTACTCCACCATGGTGAGTCGTAAAAACTTTGATTCCATCTATGCGGATGAGTTTATTGACACCATGATTGCTGCCGGTGCGGCCTTCGGCTGGTGCGCCATAGCCATTCCCCAGGGCGCGGCCTGTCGAGAATTACAGCTCATTCCCACCCCTGAACAGAAGGCTATGATCCCTGAAAAGGTGCGGGCTGTTCGGGCCAGAAAGCCGATCATTATCATTGATTTTTATTCTGATGCCAATATTACTGAAGGGTGCGGGGCCGGAAGGGTTACCCTGCATGTGAATAATACGGGTGATGTTGAGCCCTGTGTGTTCTTTCCGTTCACTGTGGATAATATTCGCAATAAACCATATCTCGATATCCTTAAATCTGACTTTCTCCAGGGGATTCGCAAGATCCATAAGGATCATCCCGGCAAGGTGCAGACCTGCATGATGATTTCTCAGCCCCGGGCAGCCTTGAAGGTCGTTGAGGATTGTAAGGCTAAGGAGACATCCGAAGGAATCTTAGAACAACTCCATGCCCTTGCAGAACAAGACTAAGCGCGTACTCTTTATCTTTCCGCGGGAACAGGGAAGTCAGGTCTCCAACGATGCTGTCTTTCCCTTTCCCCTGCTGGGTCTGACCCAGCTCGCCTCCGCCTTTCCTGATCATTATGAACTCACCCTTGTTGATGAGAGTGTCAGGCCGGTGACGGGTTGTGAAGATGTGGATCTGGTGTGTATTACCAGTATGACATCTACGGCAAGGCGAGGGTATGAACTTGGTGATCTCTATCGCAAGCGCGGTGTTCCCGTGGTAATTGGCGGCGTCCATGCCACGATTTTGCCGGATGAAGCTGGTGGACATGCCAGTTCCATTGTCATTGGCGAGGCGGAAAAGATCATTCCCGAGCTGCTTTGTGATTTTGAGGCTGGCAGGCTGAAGCCCCGTTATTATGCAGGTGATTACACCTCCCTGACTGAAATCAAGCCGCCGCGGGTGGATCTGCTGAACTGGCGCCATCGGTTGTTCATTGCCTCCCTGCAGACCAGTCGCGGTTGTCCTAACACCTGTGATTTCTGCTCGGTTCCCCAGATTTTTGGTCGCACGCTGCGGCTCAAATCCCTTGAGACCATTAAGCTCGAGTTACAGGCAGCCCGGAAGTCCCGCGCAAAATATATGTTTGTTGTGGATGACAACTTCACCGCAAACAGGGCGCGGGCCCGGGAGCTCATGGCGGTTTTCAAGTTTTATGGCTTTCCCTGGATGGGTTTTTCCACCCTTGCCACTGCGGAAGACCCCGCCTTCTTGCAGGAATTACGTGATTCCGGCTGTATCTCTCTGTTCATCGGCTTTGAATCACTCCTGCAGCCGGATTCGTTTGTGAAAAATAAAAAGTATGCGGACCGTGCTGCCGTCTCACGGGCCGTGAAGACCATCCATGATGCCGGCATCGGCATCCAGGGTTCTTTCATCTTCGGTTTTGACCATGACAGGGTTTCGGTGTTCCATGAGGTGGTGCAGTTCATTCAGGACAATGAGATTGAGGTGGTGAACATGAACCTCCTCACCCCGTTCCCAGGTACAGGACTGTACGACCGTTTTGAGGCTGAAGACCGTCTCCTTCACCATGAATGGCCGAAATACGATATGAACCATGTGGTGTTCCAGCCAAAGGGGATGAGTGCGGAGGAACTCCTGCAGGGGTATCTCTGGGCCGTGAAATATCTGGCCTCACCGACCATTATCTTGAAACGATTGTCCTGGCGCAGACCCAATTACACTTATTTTCTCACGGCGAATTTTGCCCTCCATCGCGCCCATACCAAAATGGCGAACAGGTTATGGGATAAAGATGTGCAGCACCACCTTGAGCTGCAGGGAGGGTGTCGGTTTGCTTGCTGATATTGGTATCATCTTCACATCCTATCTCGGCCTCGGTCGCACCGGTGCCATTGCCAGTTCATTTTACCTGCATGAGAATGTCCTGCTCACCCTCATGATTGCCCTATGCCTCGATTTCTTTCAGATTCCGGTCTATGGAATTTTCCTGGAAAAAAGTTCGAAACATACCGGTCTGGGGCGGAAAATAGGGGACTGGATTGACAATAAACGTTCCCTGTGGAATGAGAGAATAAATGGTGGTGGTTTCTGGGGGAAACTTGCCCGCATGCAGCCACTGGCGGTGATTGTTGTGGCAATCGTTCCGGTGCGCGGCTGTGGTATTATTTCAGCCTGTATCCTGTGTTTCGTCCTCGGTTTTCCAAGGCTGTACAGCACGTTCCTTATTATGACGGGCTCGGTACTGGGGGCCTCTATTACCATGGCCCTTCTCTATGAGCCATTAAGGCTGCTCCATGGTTAGACCACGTATCCCTGAAATCTGTGAGGTTGAAACGGAGACCATCGGTGTCTTCTCCCGGGTGGCCGGCTGGACTGGTTTTGGCGCGGCATGGCGGGTACGCGGTATCATGGGTGAAGATTTCATGCCGGGCGAGATTGTTGTTGATGTTGGTACGGGTCCTGGCACCATTCCGCTGCATCTCCAGAGGATGTTTCCCCTGGCCCGGTTTCATGGGTTAGATCTTGGCCTGCCCATGCTGGCTGAGGCACAGCAGCATTCTGCGCGGATGCATATTCCGCTCCCCTGCATTTGCGGCGATGGCACTGCCCTGCCTTTCCAGAATGAATCCGTTGATATGATCATTTCTTTTTTTTGTCTGCATCACATCAATGATCCGGGTTTATTCCTAGCGGAAGTTGACCGGGTATTACGGGAAGATGGTAAGTTACTCATTTTAGATTTTAAGAGAGATATTCCGTCCCTCTTCTGCCGGGCAATGAATTTGTTGTGGAAGATTGGCTTTCTCTTCAGTCCCGGCAGGCATGGCTTGAAGGAATCCATTGATTCGTCCTGGACCCGTGCAGAGGTAAGGGCAGCCCTTGAAGAACGGAATCTCTCCCGATTTATGGTGCATGAGACACGCACCGAGCTGCTGGTTACCGGTGGCCTAAAGAAGTTCCATGGAGATTAATCTTGAAACCATTTTTGGATATTGTTTTTGTCATATTTTTACTG
>JAQIBE010000222.1 GCA_027859235.1 Desulfobulbaceae bacterium | reverse complement strand
GTGGATGCTCGTAAATTGTTCTGGTAAGACTCCCTAACGCAACTACCCCTTTTAGGGTAAAAACCCCAAAAGATAAGAATAAAATGATGATAAGTAAAAAGCTCAGGTACGGTTTTAGTTTTTTCATACTTTAAGCCTAACAGATTATTTATTTTTTTTTATTATTAACACCAAGCCGACCAGGAAAATGGGGTGAACTTGGCTTTGGCAAGGGCACTGTAAACACCAAACTTACTAATGGTCCAAGACCACGCGCGCCCCTTTTTTCTGGATATTAAAAAATCCTTTCGTCGATCTCAAGTTCTTCGGAATCAAGGTAAGGTACCTTCCGTCTCCCGGACAGTGATAGAACCTTGCCGGCAACAAGGCCTGATAAAATCGCGGCAACAATAGTGATGATTATTCCTTTGATTTGATCGCCTTTGTTGATCCCATCAACGGCAATCATAGCAATAAGACCGCCAAATAATCCTGGCAAACCATGTAGATGCAGGACACCACACGTGTCAACTTTCTTACCCAAAGCATGGAACCAGTTTTGGATGACAGCAAACCCAAGTGTTGACAGTATGCCAGCCAGGATTCCAATCATAAATGCATAGTGCGCCGGAACCTTATCACACGTTGAGCCTATTGCCACCCCACCTGCCAAAGCGGCATTAGCAATATCAGCAACTGAGATTTTCCCCCTTAATTTCAACGAGGTAATGTACGTTGCAATGGTTGAACCACATAACGCAAGGATAACATTGACAATGGTCGTGGGGATATCTTCGGGGACAACAAGGGCCGCACAAAAAGATGGCCAGAAGACCCAAAGCATCATGCTGCCAAGAAGGGAAAAGCGATCACTGGTGTTATCTGATTCAATAGGGGTTTCATATTCCGTCTTGGTAGTCATTGAGTAAGCAACGCCTATCCCGAATAGTGCTCCAAAGGCGTGAATGACAATTGATCCTCCGGTATCGATAAAGTTGCCTTCTGCTATCAAACCCAGGCCACCGGACAAAAGGAGCCATTCATTAAATGCATAGCATGGCACAAAAAGAAGACCCAATAGTAAATACTGATGCATTCTAAGACGTCCAAGGACAGCTCCAGCACATATGAGCAGGCTGGCTGCTCCAAATTCCGCTAAAATCAGCCTGTCAATCTCGGAATCGACACCACCCAAGAGACCCAGACTGTCTTTAAGGAAATATAACGGGATTGCAATACTGACAAGGAGATAGGTAGCGGTAATGGCTGAACGACCATACTTTTTCACAAAGACCATGAGGAAACCGAAACCCATAAGAAGCATGGCCATTATATGAATTGCACGATAATATTTTTGAACTTCAATAATGGCTGTCAATTCCCCATTGGCATTAGCCTCTGCAGTTAATGCCCATCCCATCATTGTTACAATAGTAATTGTGAGAGTAACTAACCATTTTGTAAATCGCATAACTCGATCCTTGCTTAAAACGTTAAGGTTGAATTTGTTTTGTTTCGCCGGAAAAGATGAGAAGGCTGGGCTGTCGATATGGTGGGGTTGGCAGGGGATAGCGTGATCCGGTCTAAACCATCAGTTTGTAACCGACCAGATAACATGGATCGAAGATGTTGTCTGTCTGTTCTTGTGATGGTTAATCATAACCGGCGCATATTTCAGTGGGGAAATTTTCTTGTTAGCTGCTATTGAGTCAACCCTTCTTAACTATACGGATTATAAATAACAAAAGAACAGCACCAATAGTGGCCATAATTACAGAGCCTAAAAAACCGCCAGTTGTTATGCCGAGCAGGCCGAAGACAAAGCCGCCCACTACAGCGCCAACAATTCCCACAAGAATATTGCCTATGACGCCGAATCCTCTGCCTTTCATTATATTGCCAGCAAGCCACCCGGCCAGCGCGCCAACTGCTAAAAATATTATCAAGCTAGTGATATCCATGCTGTCTCCTGTTTAATCTTTAGTGAAAAGGTATATGCCGCCAACAAAAATGAACTTTTTTTCAGGGGGATTACCTTTTTAAGGTTAGCGGAATCTGTGTTCAGACCCAACTTTTTTCTTCCAACGACGTGGAAAGAAAAAATCAAAATCACTTCTCATTAATGTCGAGCATCTTCGGATTAAAGAAACAAAAGGTGCCCCGTCCGGCATCTTTAGCCGCATAGAGCGCTCTATCTGCGTGTTTGATTAACTGGACAGGATTCTCCGCATCTCCCGGAAACCCTGCGACTCCAATACTACACCCAATTTCAAAGGTCTTATCCTCGAAGTATATAGGTAGTTTTAATTGATCGATTATCCTTTTTGCCGGGATTTCTGCGAGATGAAGTTCATCTACTGCGGTAAGCAGAACTGCGAATTCATCGCCGCCCAAGCGGGCAGGGAATTCGGTCTCCCTGGAAACACTCTGTAGCCGCTCGGCGACCGCTTTAAGAACTTCATCGCCCGCACCATGCCCATAGGTATCATTAACTGCTTTGAACTTATCCAAATCGATCATCAAACATGCGACGCTGGTCCCTGTCCTTTTAGCCATCTTGATGGTTTCATTTAACCTCTCCTCAAAACGCTTCCGGTTATCAAGACCTGTCAGCCCATCAGTCGATGCCAAATGATGAGCAGCTTCAACAGCTTTCTGCTTGAAAATAATATACTCCCGGAAAGTTGCCAGGGCGCGCGCCATCTTGCCAATCTCATTGTTCAGATCGACATCGTCCAGTTCGATGTTGGTATCGCCCTGGGCCAGGAGCTCCATACGGTTGGTCATGGCGGTGACGGGTTGGATCACATGTCTGTTGAAGAGCCAGGCCGAATAGACGAAAACCAGCAGGATAATCGCAGACATCAATCCGCTCAACCAACTGGAGACAAGGACCACAAAACGAAGTTTCTCGCCCACACCTCTGGAGAGGGCCTGGACCTGATGGGCGACTTCCCGGTCCAGGGTAGTCAGGCCACGCAGGGCAAGGGTGTCGTCAACCCTTACAGCCTGATCAATGTCTGCGGCACTTTTTCCCTCTCCAATCAGTTTGTTGATCACCGGCAACTGCATTTGATACTGGAGGAGGACCTTCTCGATATCCTCAAGGGCAATGGTTTCTGCCACGGATGGCGTGAGATTTCGATATGAGACGATGGCCTCCTTGATCTTTGTAAGATCATAGTCAACCAGTTCAACCCGAGTCAGGTCACGCCGCAAAACAAGATTCTTAAAATCGTGAATCATGGCGCCATAGCCGAGATGCGCGCGGATATCAGCGGCTATCCGGCCCTTGACTAACGATGTGAGAGATTTATATTCAGCCCCCCTCATCACCTCGCTTCGCAATGTGGTCAGTCCCCGCAAGGCCCTGGCGTCATCGACCTGGACCTGCTGATCGACATCCTCCGGCGAGAAATCTCCGCTGTGCATGATGTCCCGGGCATGGATCAAGACCCGGTCATATTCATTGACTGTCTCGGCAATATCCTCGAGAGCTACCTTTTCGGCCTCACCGAGACTTAGAACTGAATACTGTGCAAGCGCAGCACGCGCCGCGCCAATATTTGCCAGAGCCGAATCCATGAACTGAGAGTCTTGACGGAGGATGAAATTCTTGAAGTTATGGATCATGCCCCCATAACCGATTGAAGAGCGAAGAACACTTTCCAGGCGGGCCTTGTCTGAACGAATCACCTGATATCGATTCCAGTCATCTTCCACCTGATTGATCTGTTGGACCGTATAGGCCAATGTCAGGACGAGAACAACGCCTGTCGAGGCAAGAATACTCAGGACCAGGAGATTCACCGACTGCAGTTTAAGTTTTTTCAGCATGAGATATTCTGGGATGGGGTTGGCAGAACAATAAGCTCGTAACAAGCACTGGCATGGCCAAAATGACTGAAACTACCTTATCACACTTTCAATCCCAAAAGAAATGGCGTAAGTGATAAAAACCCAGAGTCTTAGAACCGTCTCACGACTGGTCTTGCATAGTTTTGCCACGCATTAACTTGGAAATGGGAATAATATCAGGGTGGTGCAGAAGTTGATGGGTCATGCTGATGTTAAGACAACGAAGATCTACACCCATGTCAGGCAGAGTTACATGGGTGTAAAAGTCAGGGTTCGGTGGATATTGGGCTAACGCAGTTGCCTTATTAACGCTTAAAGGGCTATCCTGCCACTGCCCTTCCACCCAGCTGCGCGGATTTCACGGGTGAGGTCAGCCGTTATATCCCATTTATTCAGGGGGCTGATTAGGTAGAGACCATCCACAAAGGGTGCAATGTCATCCATGAGTTTTCTGGTGTAATCCAGGGCGCATTTGCGTTGATCTTCTGGTTTATCAAATTGCCAGAGTTTTTTACGTAATGATTCCGGAATGGAGATTCCCGGCACCTCATTATGGAGGAAGTCGGCATTGCGGGCTGAAATGAGCGGGAATATTCCCGGGAGTATCAAGACGTCCAGATGGGCAACGGCCTCCATCATCTGTTCCACCTCAGCGGCATCAAATAGGGGTTGGGTCATGACGAATTTGAGGCCGAGTTCCAC
>JAQIBE010000162.1 GCA_027859235.1 Desulfobulbaceae bacterium | reverse complement strand
TGGCCCATGGGGACGATCTTTTTATTTTGACCCTCACAGTCAATAACGACTTTCCACAAGACCTCCAGAGATGCGGTTTCCTGCTCATTTTCCGGAGTTAATTCCACGACATTCTTATCTACGATAATTTTCATTATGAATCCTTTTAGATGTTTGTTTCCGTAATCCAGAAATCATGGATATTACAAAAGCTGGTTGCTGTGAGCTTCCCTTTATATCCTGCGGGCAGGGTATAAGTAGAGGTCGGCTGATCTGTGGGGGAAAAAGTCTGGGCTCCCAACACGATGCCATCAGCACCGACGAGTGTATGCCGGACAATATAATGTTTTTCAGACATCCCATGCTTGGTTATAATGTGAACTTCATTGCCGTTAACATGAATGACCGGGGCATGGCTGCCATTTTTGCCCTGCCATTTTCCTTCATCCTGGGCAGAATAAATAAGGCCTGAGGTCGGGGAGGATGCAAAAACATGACCTGCACCTGAAACAGTTGCCGTTGCAGCGATTGCCATGGAAGTCTTGAGAAAATTTCTTCTGTTCATGTTCATCTCTCCTGATGGTTTTTAATAATTATTACTATTTTGTATCTTCACCTGGGTTTGCAAATGCAATTGTATGTTGTTTATAGGAAAAAAGTCAAAATCAATCAGAAGGTTTTGACTCTGGGGTTTGTTTTGTAAAGAGAGAAAGGTATTCCCCATAACCCCTGGCAGCCATTTCCGCCTGGGGAATAAAAAGGAGACTGGCAGAATTGAGACAGTAGCGCAGACCCGTGGGCTGTGGGCCGTCGGTGAAAACATGGCCAAGATGGGAGTCCCCCTCTTTCGAGCGGACTTCCGTGCGGACACTCCACAGGAAACGATCTTCAACCTCTACTATGGCTGTTGCCTTAATGGGGCGGGTAAAGCTGGGCCATCCTGTGCCTGACTTGAATTTATCGGTGGAGCTGAAGAGTGGTTCCCCTGAGACGCGGTCAACGTAGATGCCGGCCTGTGTATTGTCCCAATATTCATTTTGAAACGGCGGTTCAGTACCGTTTTCTTTAATGACCTTATACTGCAGCTCCGTGAGCTTTTCACGAATTGCCTGTTCTGTTTTCTGGTCCACTGCCGACCATTTTTCCCGGAGAAATTCATCCCGTCCCGAGCGATAGCGGTAACACTTGTAACGCACCGGATTTTCTGTGTAATAGTCCTGATGATACTCTTCAGCAGCGTAAAAGGCTGAACCCTTAATAATTGGGGTAATGATGGGTTTGCTGAAGAGCCTGAGCTTCTGCAGGTCAGCCTTGCTCTGTTCAGCAAGAAGACGTTGTTCCTCGGTGAGATAAAAAATGGCAGAGCGGTACTGTCGGCCGCGATCGACAAATTGGCCGCCATCATCGGTTGGATCAATTTGGTGCCAGAAGACCTGCAGCAGTTGTGCATAGGTGATGATGGCTGGATCGTAGTGAATTTCAACAGCCTCCACATGACCCGTTACGCCGGAGGAGACCTGCTCATAGCTTGGGTTCAGTTCCGGGCCGCCGGTGTAGCCGCTGATGACGTCGCTTACGCCATCAAGTTCTGCAAAGGGTGATTCCATACACCAGAAGCACCCGCCGGCAAAGATTGCTTTTTCCATTGTCGTTCCTGCTTGGCCAAGGGTTGGGAGAAAGAGGAGGAGGAAGAGGGTGTGGAAGAGGACACTGCTGCTTTTCATAATGGTTACCCAGGGTTGGTTTGTACCTATTAAGCGCATGGTGTCCGTGAAATTGTTCCATCGTTTATAAGAGGAAAGACAATGCCGTCAGGGTAACAAAGGACAGGATTATACCCCAACCCACTAGAGCTGCCGCAAGCTTCGGGGCCAAACCTGCTCCGATGGCTAATGCCCCGCCGGTGACCATGGGCGGCATTCCCGCCTCAAAGACGGCAATGAGTGCGGCATTATTATTCAGGTCAACCCCTTTGATGAGTGCCAGGGCCAGGAGTGGTGCCAGGACGAGTTTTACTGCCAAGCCGTGGCAGAAGGGGAGAATATAGCGGCCAGGTAATCTGAGTTTAATCTGGAGACCCACCGCCACCATGGCCACGGGCACAAGGGAATCACCAATATGATTAAAACAGGTTGCAAGGGCGGCCGGGTAGGGCAGAAAACGTAAAGGTATGGATACCATAAGCCCAATGAAGGGTGGAAAGGTGATAATTTTTTTGAAGATATCCCCCCCCTCTGTACCATGAGGAGACTGCTGGTATTTTGCCAGAACAATGGTGCCGAAGGTTGCCAGGGCAATGAACGAGCCAAGCTGGTCGTAAACAATGCCGTACTGGACAAACTCCTCTCCGAAAAAGGCGGTGATCATGGGAATGCCGAGAAACGAGGTGTTTCCCATGGGCACGCAGAGGAGTAAACAGCCTGTAATCTCCTTTGACCACTTAAACATTCTGGCACCAATGAGCACCATGCCCGCGCCAAAACAGAGCATGATATACGGCATGAGAATGGCGATGAACAGGTCTGTTGAAAATTGCAGAAAGGGCATCTTGGCCAGGATCAGGGCCGGTAATGCCACGACAATGACGTATTGATTCAAACCAAGGCTCATGGCCTGGGGATTGAGATCACGTTTGCGCTGCATGATGATGCCGACGGTTAAGCAGAAGAAGATGAGGAGGAAATTTGTCATGGGTCTCAGGTGCAGTGGTTAAGAATCTTGAATCAGCTCAAGAATAAAAGAGGTTTCCGGGGTGCAGCTCCCCTGTTTAATCAATGTCTCTACTTCAGTAAAGCTCAGAAAGGTG
>JAQIBE010000157.1 GCA_027859235.1 Desulfobulbaceae bacterium | reverse complement strand
AACGCCACCACCGCCGGAACCCTTCCCAGGGGAATCAGCATGATGAGTACCGCCGCCATAAAAAGCTTATCCGCCAGGGGGTCCATCAATTTGCCAAAAGAGGACACCACATCCAGCCTGCGGGCAAGATAGCCGTCAAACCAATCGGTAATCGCACCGATAACATAAAGAGTAAAGCCCACCAAGATAACAGTGGTACTCATACCCGGACGTAGGCAATAGAGGAGAAACGGGATAACCGCAAAACGGAACCCGGTGAGGATATTAGGTAGTTGATGCACAGGCGTATCGTATCCTTTAAATTTTAAAAGGCTTATGGACTCAAAGCTGTTTTTACACATTGATCCCCTTCTGTAAAGAATTACCACCTTTTCCCTTGATGAAATGTTATAATTTCGGCTTAATACAATAACTCATGCGAACCTTATTCCTTTCCATACTTTGTCTGATCCTGTCATCCTGCAGTTTTGAATATCTTACCGAAATTGACAATCAGGACAGTTCTGCACCCACCGCCAAGGATTGCGGCGAATGCCATGTGGACCAGTATGGAGAATGGCAGCAGACCCGTCATGCCCAGGCCTTTACCAGTGTGGAATTTAAACAACAATCAGCTTATTATCAGGACTCGGGCTGCTTATTCTGCCATGTGCCGGGGGACGTTCTTGACCCTGAACGGCAGCCACGCCAGTACAACCGGGAGGAAGGAATCACCTGCGTTTCCTGCCATCTCCATGACAAGGCCATGCAAGGCCCCCATGAATCAGGCGGGTTGATCAGCCCCCATGCCGTTGCCCGGAATCCCATGCTGGACTCAAAAGCAGACTCAGCCCAGCTCTGCGGGACCTGCCATCACGAAACCTATGAGCAATGGCTTGATCAGCAGGAAATAACGAATAACCAATACCCCACCTGCCTTGGCTGTCATGGCGCACCGGTCAAACGCAGCCACACCAGGGGAACCAATCTCTTTTCCAGGCTGCTGGTGTCCTTTGAACCGGAACATGAGGTTCGCAGTCATCTCCTCATGCTGCCGGGACAACTCAACCCCGAAGCGGCCCCCGAGGTACACCTTACCCAAAACCAGCCGGAGCAGATTTTCTTCACCCTCACCAATACCCTGCCCCATAATTTACCCACCGGCAGTTTCGGGGAAAAATATATCATGGTGACCGCACGCCGAATCAAAGACCAGACCATCCTTGCAACCAACACGATGTCTCTCCTCTCGATCTTGCCCCCGGACCAGTCCGTACGGCTGAGCCTTTCCCTCCCCCTGGGAACATTAAGCCACACCCTGGAGATTGACCTCAAACGCCTGCATCGATCCACCAACACCGCAACCTTAATCCGCTCCTATCATTTCCCAGCAGGCGACCATGCCCAAACCCCCTGAGCCCTCCATCCAGCGCCGGATCACCCTGCCCACCAGCTTTACAGCTGACTTCATGGATTATTTCCACAAGCAGGAGCCTCCCTGTTATCTGGGTGTGAAGGATGCGGCCATTGTGATAGATGGGCGGCCAGACATGTCAGGCCGAACGACCCGACCATCCTCAAAGCCTATATTGACACCATGCAGGTCAGTAATTGGGTGGAATCGTTTCTATTGAAGAGCTGACAACGAGAGGAAACTACTAGAGAATAATTTTTATTTTCTGCATTTTATAATGATTGTAACGGGATAAAACCGTCTTCACATAATTTCGGGTTTCACTATAGGGCGGGACCTTCTTATAACGCTTCACCTTAGTCGGGCCGGCATTATAGGCCGCCACTGCCAGGGTGATATTCCCATCGAACATATTAAGCATCCGCCGCAGATAACGACAGCCGCCCTCAATATTTTGCCTGGCATTAAAGGAGTTCCCCACCTGCATATCACCGGCTGTTCCAGGCATGAGCTGCATCAACCCCTTGGCACCACGGGACGACACAGCATAACAGTCAAAATTTGACTCCGCTTCAATTACCGCCCGAACCAGATGGGGATCCAGCTCATATTTTTTCGCGGACTCACGAATATAGAGCTCGTATTCCCGTTTATCCGTCTGTTTTCGATATTTTCGTAAATATTGCGCTTGGTTATGATCGTTGAACTTCGTACCAGAAGGGGCATTAGAAAAATGCACCGTGCCGTTTTCGGCGATATAGCTGTACACTTCGGCCTGAGCAATACTGCCGAGGGCCGCAGAAAGAGCCAGTACCAGGAGTACTGTATAAAAAGAACGGTTCGCAGGTTTCATTTAAATACTTTAGTCATTGGAGGTTTAAGAAGCAAGTCTCCTTCCTTCTTAAACCCTGCCGAAAAACAACACTGCCTCTACTTCTGCCGTGTTTCCCAATCCTTTAAAAAGGACTCAATCCCGAGATCGGTAAGGGGGTGCTTGGCAAGCTGGCCAATAACCTTGAAAGGGATGGTGGCAATATCAGCACCGATCAGCGCGGCATCCATGACATGCATTGGGCTGCGGACACTGGCAACGATAACTTCAGTCTGGTATCCATAGTTTTCATAAATGTTCATGATATCGGCAACGAGATCCATGCCGTTCTGGGCCA
>JAQIBE010000148.1 GCA_027859235.1 Desulfobulbaceae bacterium | reverse complement strand
ATTATTACTGTAGACTCGACGCTTCGTGATGGCGAACAGGCCGCAGGCGTATACTTTACCAAGAATGAAAAACTTCGCATTGCCACCGCCTTAAGTGAGGCCGGGGTGACGATTTTAGATGCAGGGTTCCCCATTGTTTCACATGAAGAGCGTGAATCATTCAAAGCCGTGGCCCAGGCCGGATTACAGGCCAAGGTTTTTGCAACCGTTCGCCCCGATTTGGACGAGATCGATACTGCTAAACGACTCGGAGCCCAGGGCATTTTCCTTTTTTTCCCTATTTCAAAAATTCTAAGCGGCCTCATCCGGGCTATGTCTGTGGAGCAATTTCAGGACATCATTATTCATGGTGTGACCCATGCCCTTTCCCTGGGGCTTGAGGTGATGGTGGTGCTGGAGGATGCCGGTCGAGCCGGCGCAGGTGCTGAAGAAGAGACCATCTCCAAACTACAAGCAATCGGCGTCTCATCCTTCATTATTGCTGAAAGCGTCGGTGCCCTGACGCCGTGGTCCATGCAGCAGAAGGTCAGAGATCTGGTGCTGAAATTCCCCACTGTTCATTTTGGTATTCATTGCCATGATGATTACGGTCTGGCGACGGCTAATTCACTGGCCGCGCTCGAGGCCGGCGCTATTTATTTTTCCGGTACGGTCAACTCCATCGGTGAACGGGCCGGCAATGCATCCCTTGAGGAAGTCGCGGTGGCTACGGAGAACCTCCTCGGCTTAACCATTGATATTGATACCAGTAAATTGATCGGCCTCTGCCGTCTTGTTGAAGAACTTTCAGGTGTGGTTATTCCGCCCATCCAACCGATCTCAGGCTCAAACACCTTTAAATGTGAATCCGGGCTCCATGTACGGGCCCAGCTGCGGAAAAAGGGGAGCTACGAACCGTTTGCCCCGGAGCAGGTCGGACAAACCCGGTCCTTCGCCCTGGGGAAACATACCGGGATGGAGTATCTCCATTTTCTTCTCGAACAGAGAGGGGTTGACCTGAGTGACGAGCAAAAGCGGCAACTCCTCAAACGGATTAAAGGGCATCAGGAAGCAAACAAGGGGGGTGACATTCTAACATTCATCACCCACTGCCGGGAATTTTATAAGTCCCATGCCGGGCTGTCTGACGAGCTTCTGCAAACCATGATTGACGGAGTGATGGATGTCGCAGACGCTCATTGAAAAGATTCTTAGCCGTCACACCATTGGCAAAGAAGGTGATCATCGTCTCATTTCCTACGACCACCTTCTTCTCCACGATGCAACCGGCGCGTTACTCATTGAACCATTCCAAAAACTCGGCCGGCCTCTGGCCCATCCGGAACGCATCCTTGCCGCAGCCGATCATTTTGTCCCGCCAGCCACCGCAGAACGGGCTGAAATACTGCAGCAGTACCTGGATTTCACCAAGGACCTTGCCGGTATTCGCCAGAAACCTTTTTCAGGCATCTGTCATCAGATCCTGATTGAAGACCCCCTGGTCGGCCCCGGGCAATTTATTATCGGTGCGGACTCCCATACCATTACCGCCGGAGGACTCGGCGCCCTGGCCTGTGGACTCGGCTCAACCGATATTCTGTTTTCCATGGTGACCGGTTTCACCTGGCTTGCCACCCCGCCCGTTGTAAAGATTACGCTGACAGGTCAGACGGGTCCACATATCCGCGGCAAGGACTTCGCCTTAGAAATCCTCCACCAGATCGGCACCACAACCTATCCCGATTACGGCTTTGAATGTTTTGATGCAACAGCGTCAAAGCTCAGCATGGATTCACGGTTCTCCCTCGCCTGCATGGGGGCTGAAATGGGCGCTTCGTTTTTCACCATCGTACCGGACGCTATTACCGCAACATTCCTGCAGAATAAAAACTGCAGTATACCGCCCGTCTATCCGGACGAAACCGCTCACTATGATGCGCAGCTGTCCATTGCTGCCCCGCCAGAGCCTCTTGTCTCCATTCCCCCGGCACCCTGGTGTGTGGAAAAGGTGTCCGCCCTCTCCCACATCCCCATTCATCAGGCCTTTGTGGGTTCCTGCACCGGCGGCAGACTTGAGGACATCGCAGACACCGCGTCCCTCATCCGCGGTAAAAGGGTGGCGGAACATGTGCGGCTGGTCGTTATCCCGGCCTCCAATGAGGTGTACCTTGCCGCCCTGGAACAGGGGTACATTGGCGACATCATCAGGGCGGGCGGCATTGTCGACGCCCCGTCATGCGGACCCTGCGGCGGTATCGACAAGGGAATCATCGGCAAGGGTCAGAATATGATTGCCTCATCCAATAGAAATTTCCCCGGCAGAACCGGGCCGGGCGACACCTATCTCGCCTCCGCCCTTGTCACGGCGGCAAGTGCCCTCACCGGCTATATCACGGATCCCCGGGAGTTCATGGCATGACAACCTTTGCGTATATCGTCGGCGATAATATCTCAACGGATCTCATTCACCCGCCCAATTTCTTCAGTCTGGACAAGACCATTCGCCAGCAGGGATTGCTCTACGGCTATAATCAGGAGTGGGCCCGGACCATTGAACCGGGTTCAATCATTATCGGCGGCGAGAATTTCGGCTGCGGTTCTTCACGGGAAGTCACCGCCCGGGTCTTTGCTGATCGCGGGATTAAACTGGTCTGTGCTAAGAGTTTTGCCCGAATTTTTTACCGGAATATGGTTAATCTCGGCATTCCGATTTGTACGATCACGAGTGCTATACCCTGGGCGGAAGGCAGGAGAGTTGCACTGCAGGAGTCACAGGACTCCAGCTGCTTAACAGATGAGACGGGGGCATATATTCTCCTGAAGCAACCGTCCATTTTTGCCAGGACCATCATCGATAACGGCGGCTTACTCAACTCCATTGATCATCTTTTCCAGACCCCAGCCGATGAATAAGTCGACAGCAGCATCCTTCCCCTGGGCAGGAACGCACCCCTGGGATGTGGACATCCTTGTCATCGGCGGCGGTCCGGCAGGCCTTGCCGCCGTAACGAGGCTGCGGTGGATGAAGAGTTGCAGTCCAACCCCGCTCTCCGTTGTCCTGGTCAACTCCGGCCCGATTGGCGGCCTTGCCCGGTTGGGCAACTCCATTCTCACCGGCCCGGCCTTGGCCTTTCCTGCCGGGGAACTGGTGCGCCGGTTGGAACAGGATCTTGAAACCTATCCCGCCCCGGTCCTTGACCAGAAGGTGGTGGAGATAAGGAAAACCAAGGATCTCTTCACCACCACCATGGAGGATGGATCCGTCATCACCAGCGTCAGTGTCATTCTGACCTGCGGCATGCTCGATCTACGCAATATCCACCAGTTCTGGCAGAAAGGGGTGACCGCCACCTTCGGGAATCGGGCCAATATCCGGGCCATTCTCAAACGTGAACTCACGGCGCACCGGAATCCGGTTATTCTCGGCGGACCGCACCTCCTGCAGCTGCTCCAAACGATTCAGAACCTGAACCTCGACACCAGACTGCTGATCCAGGGTTCCGGTCACCACAACCAGGGGAACACCATTTACGGTGAACTGGTCCGGATTGAGCCGAGCGGCCAGGGGCTGACGCTGCATCTTGGCTCAGGAGCACCTCCCCTGGAGACGGATCGTCTTATTCTTGAATTCAACTCCCTTGAATTGCACCGGTCGCCTCTGCCGCTGGGCTTAGACATGGATGGCATCGGGTATCTTGCTCCAAATGCAACACCGGGGCTGTATCATGGTGGGGATTGCGGGGGGCCGCCGTTTTCTGCCGTGGTTGCCCTGGGGGAAGGGGCAAAGGCCGGACTTGAGGCCTACCGCTATACCCATCAGTTCAAATATAACAGACCGGCACCCTTATTTGCCTATTATGGCGATGATTCTGTTACGGATGAGAACATTGACCAGGATGATTTTCATCTCCATCCCGACCTCATCCCGGCACGTCTCTTAGACAGATGTCCATCGGCTAGAGTGCAGGAGCTATGGGACGTGCTTGACGGCGCAACAAGTATCAAAGACCTTGAGTCCAAAGGAGTTGGCGATAACGTTCAAATCCATGACCAGATTCTGACGTTGTTGGAAAAACGGGCTATTACCTTTTGTCCACAAAGGGATCGAATCTAACCCGCCATTTCCGCACCATCTGGAAGAACTGCATATTCATCCCGAGATAAAACAGGGGATGAACCCTCGGCCCCTTGATGATTCTGCGGTAGATAGAGCTGAGTGAAAAGGTATATTTCCACAGCGACTTCAGTCCATCCTCAAGCTCAAGCAC
>JAQIBE010000138.1 GCA_027859235.1 Desulfobulbaceae bacterium | reverse complement strand
CAGTTTACGGTTCAAGGTAAAACGAATCAGATAACGTTAACATCCACGAACTGTAAACGGTAAACTGTCAACTGGTAACTTGTTGGAATGACAGAGTATTGTTTGGTACTCTCTAAGTTGGGCTGAAGTTGGGTGGTAATCATGTTTTTTTATACCCCCTTATGCAGCTATGGACATCTCCGTGGCTATGTTATTTTTCACAACTGTCTAGACCTTTTTAAGCAAGGTGTTGAAGTAAGAGGGCATCTTTGTGGTAAATGTCATCTCCTCCTTTGAGAAGGGATGGCGGATGGTCAGTGAGGCGGCATGCAGACAGAGGCGTTTGCCCCCCTTTATCTTACTGTATTTCTTGTCGCCAACCACGGGACAGCCCCTGTCAGCCAGGTGAACCCGAATCTGATTCTTGCGGCCGGTAAGGAGTTCAACTTCAAGGAGGCTGCACTCCTTGGCCTCCTTGAGAACGGTATATCTGGTCTTGGCAAGCTTGCCTTTCTTCGGGTCCTGGACGGAGTACATCTTGAAAATACTGTTTTCGGCAAGATAGGAGGTGATGATGTCGGTCTGGGGTGTTATTTTACCATGGACCACGGCGAAATAATGCTTGTGGAAGCTGGACCATTCATCCTGGAGAAAACGTTTGGCCTCTTCGCTCTTGGCAAAGATAAGAACGCCTGATGTGTCGCGGTCAAGCCTATGGACAATGTATATACGGTTGCGCGATTTTGGCGTACCTTTACGCACGTAATTATTGATGCGGAAATAGGCGGTGTTATCCTTTGTTCTATCCGTGGATACGGTTAACAGGCCGCTGACCTTATTCACAACGATAATATCCTTATCCTCATAGAGGATGGAAACCCCGCGGGGTTGAAAACGTTTCGGTGTTGGTTTGATTTTTTTTTGATTTTGGTTCATGGATTGTTCTTACGGTTTGATTTTTTTATGAGACCTGAGCATGAGTTGCGAACCACGAGCTCAGCGAAGACATGAGACACCGATTACCATAGATTGGTAGGGATAAGCAACGGAAGCCCTGTTTCGCTGACCGGTATTTGCATCTTTCCTGTGAAATTAGCGAATTTTCTGCGGGAATCATCATTTTTAATGAAGGTTATATGTACACCCATGTCCCTATTTACCATCCATTCCCCCTATAAGCCCTCCGGTGATCAGCCCCGGGCCATTGAGGTCCTGACTCAGGGTATTATTGACGGGGTGCGGGATCAGGTTCTCCTTGGCGTTACCGGTTCCGGTAAGACCTTTACCATTGCCAATATTATTGCCAACACCCAGCGTCCGGCCCTGGTGCTTGCCCCCAACAAGACGCTGGCCGCTCAGCTCTTCGCTGAATTCAAGGAGCTCTTCCCTGAGAATGCGGTGGAATATTTTGTCAGCTATTATGATTATTACCAGCCCGAGGCGTACATCCCCCAGTCGGATACCTATATTGAAAAGGATTCGGCCATCAATGACGCCATTGATAAGATGCGTCATTCGGCCACCCGTTCCCTGCTCACGCGCCGTGATGTGATCATTGTGGCCTCGGTGAGCTGTATCTACGGTCTCGGCTCACCGGAGGAGTATAAGAATATGCATCTCTTCCTGAAGGTGGGGGAGGAATTTGCCCCGGAGGAGGTGCAGCGGCGTCTGGTGTACATGCTCTACGAACGCAATGACATCTCGTTTCAGCGGGGTACGTTTCGGGTACGGGGCGATGTCATTGAAATTTTCCCCGCCTACGAGGATGAGTATGGTCTGCGGGTGGATTTTTTTGGGGATACCATCGAGGCCATCACCCTGGTTGATCCGCTGCGCGGCGAGGTGCTTGGTGTACATGATGAGATAACCGTATTTCCCTCCTCCCATTTTGTCACCTCAAAGGATCGTTTAATCAAGGCCATGGAGACCATCAAGGCGGAGCTTGCGGAGCGGCTGGAGTTCTTCCACAGGGAGAACCGGCTGGTGGAGGCGCAACGGCTTGAGCAGCGCACCATGTTTGATCTGGAGATGATCAGTGAGCTCGGTTATTGTAACGGCATTGAAAATTACTCGCGCCATCTCACGGGACGGGCGGTGGGGGAGTCCCCACCCAACCTGCTTGATTATTTCCCCGATGATTTTGTCTTATTTGTGGATGAGTCCCATATCTCGGTGTCCCAGATTGGCGGGATGTATAAGGGGGATCGGTCCCGCAAGAAGACCTTGACGGAATTTGGGTTCAGGCTGCCGTCGGCCCTGGACAATCGGCCCCTGACCTTTGCCGAGTTTGATGCCCGGATCCATCAGGCTGTTTATGTGTCGGCCACGCCCGGTGATTTTGAGCTTGAGCGGTCTGCCGGCCGGATTGTCGAGCAGCTCATCCGCCCCACCGGACTCCTTGATCCGGAAATTGAGGTGCGTCCTGCCGCGAATCAGGTGGATGATCTCCTGCATGAGATCCGGCTGCGGGCGGAAAAGGGTGAGGCCGTACTGGTGACGACCCTGACGAAACGCATGTCTGAGGATCTCACCGACTATTATGATAACCTGGGTGTTGAGGTGCGGTATCTGCACTCGGATATCAAGACCCTGGACCGCATGGAATTGATCAGGGAGCTGCGCCAGAAAAAATATCAGGTGCTGGTGGGGATTAACCTCCTGCGTGAAGGCCTTGATATCCCGGAAGTCTCCCTGGTGGCGATACTGGACGCGGATAAGGAAGGTTTCCTGCGGAGCCGCCGCTCCCTGGTGCAGACCTGCGGCCGGGCCGCCCGGAATGCCGATGGCAAGGTGATTCTCTACGGTGATACGATCACGGGCTCCATGGGTTTTGCCATTGACGAAACGAATCGCCGGCGCTGTCTGCAAATGGCGTATAATGCGGAGCATAACATCACCCCCACCACCATATCATCCTCCATTAAGGATGTGATGGGAACGGTGTATGAGATGAATCCAGAGCTGCTGCCTGAGGCCGCTGAGCCCACAGTGGTGTATAAATCGGTGCAGGCTGTTCGGGCGGATATTAAGAAGAAGCAGAAGCAGATGGGCGTCGCCGCCCGTGAACTGGCCTTTGAGGAGGCGGCAGCCTTGCGGGATGAACTGAAGATGTTGAAAGAGATGGAGTTGCTGTGGCTTTAAACAAGAAGTGGAAACGGAAGGTTCTCTTATTCCTCACCCCGTGGCTTTTCAAGCTGGTGGTGATCCCGTTGTTCTGGACTCTGCGGAAGAAGAGACTGGGTGATGTCCATCATCAAGCCCTTTTGAGTTCCGGGAAGCCGTTTATCATCACCTTCTGGCATTATGGGGTGCTCTGTGCCGCGTTCTGTTCCGGCAGGTCACCGCAGATTGCCATGGCCAGTGCCAGCCGGGACGGTGATTTCATCGCCGCTATTTTGAACGGTATGGGCATTGAAACGGTGCGTGGTTCCCGGAGTCGCGGTGGGATCGGTGCCTTGAAGGGGTTGATCAAGGGGGTGAAGCGTGGCCTCTGTCCGGTGCTGGTCGCGGATGGCTCCCAGGGGCCTCCCAGGGTGGCCCAGGCGGGCGGCGTGCTGCTTGCCAGCCGCACGGGGATTCCAATCCTGCCTATGGTGTGGGCGTTTCAACATTATAAGGTGTTTCGCAGTTGGGACAGAACCGTGTTCCCCCTGCCTTTTTCACCCATGATCGAGATGTCTGGGGAGCCGCTTGCGGTTCC
>JAQIBE010000037.1 GCA_027859235.1 Desulfobulbaceae bacterium | reverse complement strand
TTGCGCAACGGTTTGTGCCCAGTCGGCTTACCCCGTCGGCCAGATAATTCCACACATGGGAAGGCTCTTTTTCCAGTTTATTGGTGAGGAGTTCCCGGAAATAATCTTCAATAGTTTCAACGCCTGCCTCATCCCAGGCCACGAGGCAGAGCAGGGCTTCAATGCTCGCTGCCCTGACAAAGCTGTTCTGGGCCGGGTCTTCAATGAGTTCGGTGAGGGGGGTAAGGTCATTTCCGGCCATCCCGGCCAGGAGTTTGCTCAGGGTCTCAGTCACCACATCACCGGTGAGCATGATGGCTGTCGTGTGGTCACCGGTGAAGAAATCAATGAGGGGCTGCAGCCCTTTTTTCTCCCTGAACTGGGCCAGGAGGAACATGCTGTAGAGAAAGCCGTTATCATCCCTGGTGTTGGCCAGGCCGGTGATGTCGTCTGCCCCCTTTTGCAGGAGGTCGACGAGATGCGGTGTTATTTCACGGGCTTGAGCCATACCACTTTGCAACGCCTCCCTGGGGAAAACACCCGGGGGATTATGGGTGAAGGCGTGGATGATTTCGGCCGTGTTCACTTGACGGTCTCTCCATGAAGTTCGAGAGCTCCGTTTAACTCGTCATCATTATAAAAGGCCTGTTCGAAAAAGAGACCTTTAGACGGGGCCGTGAGATGTTTAAGATCGGTAATACCGGGGTTTTTCAGAAATAACTCCACATCCCCTGCGCTATGCACCCCCTGGCCAACGGCAACGAGCAGTCCTGCACAGCGGCGTATCATTTTCCACAGGAAGTGGGAGCCGATAATGCGGAAGATGAGGACGTCGTCCTCTCTGCTCAGACTTGAATGGAGGATGTTCACCATGGGTGACTTTTTCTTGACAATGCGGGGATCTGTGAAGGAGGTGAAGTCGTGCATGCCGGTGAAGAGGCGGGCGGCAACCTCCATTTCAGGAAGGTGGGTGAGACCGCTCTGGTTCCAGCTGTATTTGCGGTCAAAGACCGATTTCACCGTGCTGAAACGGTAGATATAGCTGCGGGCGATGCAGTTATGCCGGGCATGGAAACGATCCCCTGCCTTTCTGAGGCTGATGACAGCAATGTCACTGGCCAGGGTCTTGTTCAGATCTTTCTGCAGTTTGGCCGGAGACATGGTCACCGCAGTTTCAAGATGGGCCGTGTAGTTCATCCCGTGGACACCACGGTCGGTGCGGCCGCAGCCTTGAACATCCACCCTGGAGCCTAAGACGGCTTCAGCGGCCTTTTTGAGACTGCCTTGGACGGACTCGGCATCGGTTTGGCTTTGCCAGCCGCTGTAGTGGGAACCGTCAAATTCAAGATCGAGGCGGAAACGTTTTTTTGGTTGTTGGCTCATGTTGGGCTCTTGTGAATGTGTTCCACCGTGATGGTGCTGCTGGTGTAGGTGAAACGGATATTGAGATCCCACAACCGCATGCCATAGGTTCTGTCGTCCTTATGGTAGGCTGGCCGGGGGTCCTGTTGGAGTATCTGGCGGATGAGTTGCTGTAAATTTACGTCATGCTGGGATTGGTATTTGGTACAGGCCTGTTCACTCTCAGGGGTGAACAGGATGTCAAAATGGTGGACCGGTTTGGGGGCATACCCTTCCGCGGCATGGAGTAGGCTGTCTGTATAGGGGATATAGGGCTTAATGTCAATCACTGGTGTTCCATCGAGCAGATCAATTCCGCCGATGTGGATGAGTCCTCTTGCCTGATCCACACCCTGAATGGCTACCACAGAGTGCCCCAGGAAATTAGGACGCTGGGGAGAGCGGCTGGCGAAAACCCCCACCTTTTTATTGCCGCCCAGCCGGGGCGGCCGGACACGCGGCTTCCACCCCCGCGCAACGGCCTTATGGAACTGGAAGAATACCCAGAGATGGGAGAATTGCTCAAGCCCCTCGAGGCTGTCGCTGGCAATCCAGTCATACAGCTCAATCGTCCCTGTGGCATCCGGCACCAGCCCCGGCTGCCGGGGAATGCCAAATTTCTCCGGGAAACAGGAACGGATAATACCGATGGGCTGTATCTTTATACTTGCAGGGGCTGATGGTTGAGGGGCAGGCTGATCCATTATTTATCATTACCGTGTTTAGCGGGGAGATTCAAGGGCCATGCCTGTGCGCACATTTCAGGCTCCTGCTGCATAAAAAATCCCCGGGCCACCACGTGCACCTGTGCCATACTGGTGCAGCTCTGTACCCTGCTTCCTAAGTGGTGGCCAAAGCTGTAATTCCTAGAGAAATAATGGCTGAACTCCTTGGTGCGGCCAATTTGCCTGCCTGCAGGAAAGGTTGCCTCGATGATGTCGATGAACCGTTTGTAAAGGGCTGGTTTGTTGACGGGTGGCGGCACAGGACCACCGTATAACTGGTGGTGGATTTCGGCAAAGAGCCACGGCTTTTGCGGGGCGGCACGGCCAAGCATGAGGCCGTCTGCCCCGGTGATGTCTAAGCATTGTCTGGCGTCTGCCACCGTGAAAATGCCGCCATTGGCGATCACGGGAATATCCACAGCCTCTTTGGCAACCCTAATCCACTCCCAGCGCGGCGGCCGGCAGAATTTCTCCTTTTGCAGCCGGCCGTGGACAATGAGATAGTCAATCCCTTCCCCTGCCAGCATTCGGCAAAAGTTCTGGAGTTTCTCCTTATTTAATTCTGGGCCAATTCTAATCTTTGCCGAGAGGGGCAAATCGGTTGCAGCCCGTGCCGTACTAACCACCTTGCGCACCAGCTCAAGGTCTTCGGAAAGTTTTGACCCCGCCCCCTGTCTCCGTACAGCCGGAGCCGGGCAACCCAAATTCAAGTCCACTGCCTGGGCCCCAAAACGGTGCAAGGCCTCCATGGCGGCAGGGATATCGGCAGGGTCACTCACCAGCATCTGGTAGCTCATGGGGGTTTCAATGGGAGACTTCAGCAGCAATGGTGAAATCGTTGCATTCTCATTGGGCAGCCGTCTGGCGGAGAGCATCTCGGTTGAGAGCAGCCCCACGCCGCCGCATTCCTTGATCACTGTCCGTAGGGCCGAATGGGTGACCCCGGCCATGGGGGCGAGAAACAGCGGCGGTGATATATGAAGATCTTTTATCTGCATGGCTCAGGCGAGAGACCCCTGATCCATGGGCAACAGAAGTTTCTGGAGTTTATGCTTGAGACGAAACCTGTGCCAGTACGTGAAGGGCGAGGAGGCGACCTTTTCCAGGCCCGCCATGGTTTGATGCGGTTCAAAGAGAAGATCCAGGAGGTGGCTGGCATCCATCTGCTGACCAAGATAATGGGTGCAGCCGGCACAATAGGTGATTACTTTCTGGTTTCCAGCTTCATCTCTACGCCTTGTGGTCCAGCTCTGGGCCAGTTCCTGGTGGAGAAAGCCGACTCCTCCGCCTTCACCGCAACAAAGTGTTTTTTCGCCATGGTGTTTCATCTCGGTTATGGTGGCGTTACTGCGCTGCAGCAGGTGGCGGACAGCGTGGTGGATATGGGGCTGAAAGCGCACCCCGCAGGGGTCATGAATGGTGATACGTTGGGGTGGGTTATGGGGTTGTGGTTCGAGGCGTTCATAGATCATCTCCACCTTCAGCTCTGTGCCATATTCCTTGAACATGCGATAACAGTTCGGACAGGCCACAAGGATGTTGCGGATAGCTTTTGCGTTCAGGAAGTCCAGGATCCGCTTGAACTGCTGACGGAAGTAGGTTTCATCACCCAGGTCATGGGACGGCTTGGTGCAGCAGTCGAGAACCACCCCGAGGCTTGGGAATTGGACTTGCAGTTGGCTGATGACATCCAGCACACGCTGTGATCGTGTCCCTGGCAAAGCACAGCCGGGGAAAAATATGGTATCACAATGCTCCGGCAGCCCATACCAGGAGAGGATTTTTGAACTCCCCATCTTCTCGTAATTACGTAAGGGCTGATGTCCTTTATAGTTGAGTGCGGTGAGGTGCACCACGTTTTGCCGTTGGTGTAAGAATAAGGCGGCAGGGTCCACGTCTTTCGGGCAAAGAGCAGTACATAGGCCGCAGAGGCTGCATGAAAAAGCGAGTGTCGAGGATGGTTCTGTTTGAAAGAGGGTGGCCAAGTCCAGCGGGTCGCCGTTCTGTTGGAGAAAACTGCATTCTTTCACGCAGATATTGCATTGAATGCATTGTTCTAAAACCCGGTTAATGGCGGCGCGTAGTTGGCTGTTACAGGCCCCTACGCGCCCTTTTTTTATGCCTGGCATGTTTGTTCTTAGTGGATCGTTACTTCATATTTCTGCTTAAGTTCGGAGAGTAATGTTTCTACACATATTCTGTTTTTTTCTTCCACCAGCTGCATGCGAATATTTTCCTTCTCTTCTGCAAAGGGAG
>JAQIBE010000308.1 GCA_027859235.1 Desulfobulbaceae bacterium | reverse complement strand
TTTCTTCTCGTCTCCAATGCCTCAGGCGGGCTTGATCCCTCATTTGCACCGGGTACCCTCATGGTCATTCAAGACCATATTAATTTCATTCCGGATAATCCTCTGCGGGGCGTCAATATTGATGACTGGGGCGTACGTTTTCCTGATCTGTCAAAGGCGTATGATGTCTCGTTACAGCAGCTCGTGCTCGATTATGCAAAGGAGGAGAAGATTAACAAGGTGCGCCAGGGTGTTTATGTTGCCATTCCCGGGCCAAGTCTTGAGACTCCGGCAGAAACGAGATATCTGCGCCAATGTGGTGCGGATGCCGTAGGCATGTCAACGGTGCCTGAGGTGATTGTCGGGGTTCATGGCGGGTTAAGGGTTCTTGGTATTGCCATGGTATCCAATGTCAACGATCCTGAGCATTTCAAACCCATTCTTATTGAAGAGATCTTGGCTGAGGCAGAGAAGGCGGAGAAGGAGTTCATCCGCTTAATGTTAGGGGTGATAGGGAAATTATAATGAAACAAATGGCTGATCTCCTTGTGTGCGGTCATGTGGTGACCATGGATAAGGGGCAGGAATTTAGAAATGGTGCGGTGGCCTGCGCGGGTAATCGTATTGTCGCGATTGGCTCTGAACAGGAGTTGTTGGAAAAATATAATGTTGCCAAGGTGATTCGCGGCCAGAAAGGTGTGGTGCTGCCCGGGCTTGTGAATGTCCATACGCACGCACCCATGTCGTTGTTGCGTGGCCTTGCTGATGATTTACCCCTTATGACATGGCTTCAGGAGCATATCTTCCCGGTTGAAGCGAAACTCACCAGTGAGATGGTCCATCATGGTGCATTGCTGTCCATCATGGAGATGATCAAGAGCGGCACCACCAGCTTTTGTGATATGTATCTGTTTGCCAAAGAGGTCGCCAGGGCCGCTGAGACCATGGGTATGCGGGGCTTTATCGGTGAGGTGGTTTATGATTTTCCTTCACCCAACTATGGTGAGCTTGACAATGGCTTTCACTATATGGACGAGTTGTTTGCTGAATTCAAGGATAGTTCGCGTGTCACGATTACGGTTGATCCCCATGCGGTTTACACCTGTTCCCCGGACCTCCTTGTGCGCTTGAAAGGGGTGGCTGAAGAGCAGAATACCGCCTATGTTCTGCATTTGGCTGAAACGTCCTTTGAGGTTGCTCAATGTCAAGAAGTCCATGGTGCATCCCCTGTTGGTCATTTAGATCAATTAGGCGTACTGGATTCATCTGTGGTGGCTGCCCATTGCGTTAAGGTTACCCCCCCCGAGATTGAGCTGTTTGGTGCACGCGGCGTGAAGGTGGCCCATTGTCCTGAATCAAATATGAAGCTTGGTTCTGGGGTGGCACCTGTAAGGGCAATGCTTGATGCCGGTGTCATTGTCGGTCTGGGTACCGATGGTGCGGCTTCAAATAATGATGTGGATCTCTTTGGCGAGATGGATATGGCAGCCAAGCTGCAGAAGGTGCATTGTCTGGACTCCACCTGTCTGCCGGCCGGGGCGGCATTGCATATGGCGACTTGCGCTGGCGCTGAAGTGCTGGGTGCAGGGAGAGATATCGGCACTCTTGAGGTGGGCAAGAAGGCGGATATCATTGTTGTTGAAATGAATAAACCCCATCTCACGCCAATGTATAATGCCGTGTCTCATCTGGTTTATGCCGCCAGGGGAGGGGATGTGCTCCATTCCATTATTGATGGTCGTATTGTCATGGAGGATCGAAAACTGACCATGGTTGATGAACATGAACTTCTTGCCGCCTGCAGGCAGTGGGCGGAGAAGTTGACCGGCAGAACGTGTTAACTTATAGAACAGAAAACCGGCAGTGAAAAAAATGAATTGCCCCGAAGGGGTTGTTCGAGTATTTAGAAGACTTATTTTCTTATGAACCCGTACATTATGAATGTGCTAAAAATAGAATTTTATAGAGAGGCCCGCGATGTTTGGACTTGGAATGCCAGAACTGGTTGTAATTCTTGTTATTATCGTGATTATCTTTGGTGCAGGAAAACTTCCAGAGATCGGTGGTGGTATTGGTAAAGGTATTAAGAATTTTAAAAATGCCACCAAGGATGAAGAAGACAAGAAGATTGATGACAAGGATGATTCAACCACAGCGTAATAGTTGGTCTGATTAACGCTGCAACCCCTCGGAGCTTATTATGTTTGGACTTGGTACCCCGGAACTCGTTGTTATTTTTGCCATTGCCTTCCTGGTCTTTGGCGGCAAGAAACTGCCAGAGCTCGGTAAGGGCTTGGGCGAATCGATTAAATCATTCAAAGGAGCCATGTCAGGTCTGGACGATGCCAAGGCAAAAATCGTTGAAGACAATGTTCCCGGTTTAAAAGCCGTGAATGAGATCAAAGAGAAGGTGGGTCAGGTAAAGGATGCGGGCAAGGTCTTTAAGGTGTAATCTCTGATTATGCAGTCCCATAAAATATAAAAAAAGGGTTTATTTCTCCGGAGAAATAAACCCTTTTTTTTATGCCGCAGGAGAATAATTCTGAGCTGTCGCGATCAATCTTCAAAATCCCCTGCCGGTCCTTTGTCCGTATCAAGCAGACCGGCCTTTTCGATAATTTTTTCCCTTGTCCAGTCAGTAGCCGATTCAATTTTCTCAGCCTTAGGGCCCGGATCATAGGATCCAGCTTTAATAATGGCATCAATACAATAGTCTGCACTGTCCTCGCCATTAAAGACGTTGATCAGCAGATTATAAACAAAGTCTTCAACCCGTTTACACATCCTGGCTTTAATCGCAGCTGGTTGACCATGGAACTTGTTTTCAAAGGCCAAATTAAGGTTCTTATAGCCCCCCTTGTCCCAGCCCTTGCTGTTCGCAAAGTCTTGCATGGATTGCCACATCTCCTCGCTGACCCCTTCGCCTTTAACCTTTTGAAAGTTACCTGCATCATCAAGAATGGCATTGCCATAGTCGTTCACCTGCAGACCCCAGGAGAGCATTTGCAGGGCGGTGGCGACATTCGCCTTTGTGGTGTTGGTTTTTTCGGCAATCTCCCGGAGCCGATCCGAGTTGTTCCCTGATGTGCCGTGCTGGGCACCATTAACCTTATACGGCCTTAACGCGGCATGGACCTCAGCGGTGAGATCAACCTGAATGCCCTGGCCGCTGGATTCCAGGCCATGGGTGGTGCCGTTATTTAAGGCAATCCAGTTCGGGAAGATATTATGGGCGTTTAACCCGGCAATGAGAAAGACGGCCTCAGGAGGTTCTGACATGCCTTCGCTGCCTTTGATCTCACCAATTTCAGTTTCAAGACCGGCCCAGTCCGGGATGAGTGGGTTTAGTTCCAGGTTTGCCAGGAGATTCTTGTCGTCCGTCATGTGGGAGGCGTCAATGGCAATGGAGGTTATTCCTGCGTCAAACAGGGTTGGAATCTCCTGTTTGGCGTAAGGGATGTCCTTTTCACTCTTGATTCCATAATGATCGGCATGAATGGCAACAGGAACGGTGATATGCAGCTCATTCATCGCCTGATCAACCTGGCGGGCCAGATTCCAGTAATTGGTTGGGCAATAGGCTGTGGCCCCGCCTTCACTTCGGGCAATTTCAATAATAAGAGCGGCATTAGCCCGCTGGGCAGCCATGAGGCAGCCGCGAATAATAAAGTTGTTGCGGCCATTTGCAGCAATGGTCATGGCTTTGCCTTTTAACTCCAGAGCCAGATCAATGTATTTGCCGCTTACCAGCAGGGCGCGGGAGTTGGGAAATAGTTTGGTGATGTTGGGTGGTCGGCCCACGGATAATGCTTTGTCAAAATCGCTGCTTGATCTGGCCATGTTGTTTACTCCTGTATGTTTAATAGGACTTGAGTTCAAGGGGATGTTCGTGTCTTGGGAATTATACTGTGAAAATACCCTGTAGTGTCAATGGGTTGTTTAACGGAGATCTTGATCTGCAAAGAATGATTATTGTCCAAGGTCAATCTAACCATGTAATAATACAACAAAATAAGTGGGTTAACCAATGAAAAAGCAGGGTATGGCTAAAAGTTTATCCTGTGGTGATACCCTTTGTTTCCTTTTGTAGTTATGGTAGAAGGACTGTTTGTTGCGGTAATCGGTTCTACGAGTTGTAAATCAAGGAATGAATGATGTTTGAAAAAGATCTGCGTGATATTCGCCTTCACCTTGAAGAACGGGAGGACCTGTTCTTGGGTGAGTATGCCACCAAGAGCGCAAAAGGAATCCGCAGGTCAGCGGAGGATCGTTTGGGGCATCGGACAGCCTTTGCTGTGGATGCGGATCGGATCCTCCATTCTAAGGCCTATACCCGTTATATCGACAAGACTCAGGTCTTTTATCTTGTCGATAATGATCATATTACCCATCGGGTGCTCCATGTGCAGCTGGTTTCAAAGATTGCCCGCACCCTTGGCCGGGTCTTTCAGCTCAATGAAGATCTTATTGAGGCGATTGCGCTTGGCCATGATATCGGTCACCCCCCCTTTGGCCATGATGGTGAAAAATGTTTAAATCAACTTGCTCGAAAGCATGGACTCGCTTCCTTTCAGCATAATCTCCAGTCCATTCGTTTTCTTGAATACATTGAAACGCGTTCTGGTTTCCATGGCTGTAATCTGACCGTTCAGGTGCTTGACGGCATCTTATGCCACGATGGTGAAGTTCATAATCAGGATTTACGCCCCCATGGCGCCCAAAATTTTAATGTGTTTGATGCCAAGGTTAAGGGGAAATATGCGGATCCCATGTTGCCGTTACAGCCCATGACCATGGAGGGATGTGTTGTCAGGCTTGCTGATACCTTGAGTTATATCGGCCGTGATATCGAAGATGCCATTTTACTAGGTCTTATAACAAGGGCTGATATTCCCGCAGGTTGTGCCCAGGTGCTCGGTACAACAAACGGCACGATTGTCCATAATCTGGTAACCGATATTCTCG
Organism: Desulfobulbaceae bacterium; assembly: GCA_027859235.1. GTDB lineage: Bacteria > Desulfobacterota > Desulfobulbia > Desulfobulbales > SURF-16 > JAJRUT01. The sequence goes on along the minus strand of JAQIBE010000308.1, from coordinate 3,222 downwards.
CTGGCGGCTGTGACGGGGCGATTGGTTTTTCACCACAGGTTTCAGACGCCTTATTGGAGCTGAAAAAATTCAATTATGAATTTATTTATCATAATGACAGCTTGAAACCTGACCCTGTTGAGGTTACAGCCTGTTTTGATACCTTGTTTGAAAAGTATCTGGAAGATGCGCGCACTGAAAAAAATGGCAGTGTCATGCTGGAAATGCTTCTGAAAAAAGCAGGGCAGGAGTATCATGATAGAACCGCACCAGCCACTATGGTGCTCGATGTCATATCTGGCATGACGGATGATTATTTCCTTAAAGAGGCTGCAGCCCTAGGCTGTTTTATAAGCAGAAAAACATGTTAGATAAACCGAATAGATTCAGCAAGTACGCCCCGGGTGAAGGAACCCTTACCCTTGTTATTGCGGCCTTTATCGGCCTCAGTGCGGGTCTTGCCAATATTATGTTCCGGACAGTAGTGGATTTCTTTCACCACGCCGTCTTTGAGGGCGGCCTTGTTGCCATGTGGGGTGAAGAAGGGTTGGCTATTTTTCAATCCGGTGAGAGTTTTCTCTTTCCTGAACTCGGGTTCAAGGTTCTCCTCCTCCCCCTCATTCCAATATTCGGGATGATCCTGCTTATCCCGCTATCCTATTTCTTTCCCGGCCAGGTGAATGGTTATGGTTTTACCAAGTTCTTACGCAAGGTTAACCTTGAGGGCGGGCGCATTAAGTTTCGGAACATCTTCCTGAAAACGATTTCTACATCCCTCACCATCGGTACGGGCGGCTCAGCTGGCGTTGAAGGGCCTATTGCCATGGTGGGCGGTGCCGTGGGTTCCCAGGTCGGTCAGTTTTTCCGGGTCTCCGGCGATCGCATGAAGGTGTATATCGCCGCAGGTTGTGCCGGCGGTATTGGTGCTATGTTCAACGCTCCCATGACTGGTGTCTTTTTCGCCTCGGAGATTGTTTTACTCGGCACCTATCAGATGTCTTCATTCTCGGCCCTTGTCGTGTCGTCAGCCCTTGCCACTGTCGTGTCTCGGGCTTATTACGGCGAAACCCCGGCATTTCCTATTCCAGATTATAATATTGTCAATCCACTGGTTGAAATTCCCCTCTATGTTGGTCTGGGAATTATTATAGGTATTGTGGCGGTGATGCATATTCGTCTCTTTTACCGGCTTCGGGACAAGTTTGATATCATGCCTGTGCATCCCTTCATCAAGCCGCTGATCGGTGCGTTCATCATTGGTATGGTGGGTATATTATTTCCCCAGGTCATGGGCGATGGTTATTTTTATATTGAGCAGGTGCTGAATGATCGCGGCGTGTTATGGGTCATGTTTGTCCTCATTTTCCTGAAGATGGCCATGACAGGTGTAACCCTGGGCTCCGGCGGCGCGGGCGGCGTGTTTGCTCCGGCCCTGTTTATCGGTGCCATGGTTGGCGGGGTGTATGGTGCTTTCTTCCATATGTTGATGCCGGATCAGGTGGCTGGATCTGGCGCCTTTGCCGCCGTGGGTATTGGTGCCTTTCTCGGCGCCACGACCCATTCTCCTCTCACAGCTATCTTCCTTTTGTTTGAAATGACAGGGAATTACAAGATCATTGTGCCTGTGATGCTCGCCTCGATTATCGGCACAGTGGTGGCAAAACATCTCAATCACGATAGTATTGATACGGTTGATTTCAGTCGTGAAGGAATTGATATTCAGGAGGGGCGTGAAACCTCTGTCATGCGCTCCCTTAAGGTTGGACTGGCTATGCAGGAGGATGTGGCCTTTATCAGTGAGCGGGCGAATGTGAATCAACTACTCAAGATTTTCTCTATGGCTTCAGACAGCTTTTATTTTCCTGTGCTTGCCGAAAGTGGGGATAAGGCCGGGCAGATGGTGGGGATTATATCACTGCAGGATGTGAAATCGATTATTCATGATGAAGAGCTGCGGCTTTGTGCCACCGTTGGCAATATCTGTACCCGTAATGTTGTAGTCCTGACTCCAGATGATTCATTTTATGATGCCATGACCATGTTTGTGAAGAAGGGTATTGAGGAAATACCGGTTGTCGAGTCGCAAGAGAATCATTGGGTGGTCGGCATGTTAAAAAGAACAGATGTGCTCACGGCCTATAACCGTGAGGTACTAAAGCGCGGAATCAGTGAGAAAACGGCCTCCATCCCCTTAACATAACTCTTTTGTTCTTGAATGGTTAGAGGCCTCTGGCTGGCAGTTTACTTTCATCTTTGGGTGAATTCCAGCTTGCTTCATACACAGCAATATGCTACAAATTCCACCATCCATGCCTGGATGGTGGAATTGGTAGACACCCGAGACTTAAAATCTCGTGGGCCTTGCGCCCGTGCGAGTTCGATTCTCGCTCTAGGCACCAGTAGATAAAGGGTTTTAAGCTTTCATGCTTAAAGCCCTTTTCTCGTTTTAGGCACAAAAAAGGGTTTTTTAGGAACAAAACCTTATTTAGGGGGGCAAAAGATTCGAGTTTGTGGGTGTATAGATCCCGCATTTTCTCAGATTTGTGGCCACCGATCTTCTTATCCTCGGCGTCGGTGATCCCTTTATGCTTTTGGGAAATTAGTATTGGCAACCATCGGTCGAAGCCGGGCCCTTCTCGAATTAGGCAACCTGCAACTCTCCGGCTTTTGGGCCTGGGTGGCCTGGCTCATCATTCATATCTATTATCTGATCGGTTTTAAGAACCGCCTCTTTGTCACCATGAACTGGTCCTGATCATTTTTCAGCTTCCGGCGCGGGGCCCGCCTGATCATCAACAAGGAGTGGCGCTTTTACAAATCACCAAAGCGCGACCCATAGCGAACATTTTGCGTTAGCTCGGAATGTTCTGCTGGTTATCCAAAAAACTGAACCCCGTTTAGAACCCAGGCAGGGTACACCCGCACACCGCACGACCTGTTCAGGATCGGCCGAGCAAAACATCTTGCTATTAGATTGCAGAAATCATACAGTTGATAATTATTCTCCCTGACTATTATGAAATAACCGGAGGCCACCATGAACATGTTTGAATTTGCTATCCAGATGGAAAAAGATGCAGAAGCGGTGTACAGAAAGATGGCCGACGGGGCTTCGGTTGCGGGCATTAAAAAGGTGCTGCTCATGCTTGCCGAAGACGAATCACGACACCGTTTGGCAATTGAGCAGCTCCAGAAGAAACTGTCTGTCACCCCGCCCGAGGGTGTGGCTTTAGACATCAAAAC
>JAQIBE010000305.1 GCA_027859235.1 Desulfobulbaceae bacterium | reverse complement strand
TGGTGGCCTTGGCGATGGAGCCGTGCTCCTGTATTTTTTCAAGGAGTACCGCTCTCCCGAAGCCGATCAGGGTGCCTTCGTTCCCCTCCAGCCACACCCGGCCATGCCAGCCCGGAGCGTCCTCCTTTGTCTGCTCACCGTTTTTATGTCGTGTTTTTTGTCCCATTACCGTTATGTACAGGAAAACATATCGCCTGTAAAGGTCATTTTGGCGGGCTATCCTCGGGAAAATTCCGGTTTTTCCAGGTTGAACTTCTGGATACGAGACCCCATCTGCCTCTGGGCCAGCCCCGAGTCCCGGACATTCATAATTGATTAGGGAGTTAACGATGGGTTGGTGAGGAAGACATCTTATGGCTGTGTTTATTGCTGGACTCCAGGAAATGTTCAAGGAGAAGGGGGATGTCTGTTGTTCTGTCCCGCAGCGGAGGGAGGGTCAAGGGCATCATGTTGAGGCGATAATAGAGGTCAGCCCGGAACAGATCATGGGTCGCCAATTTCTCCACGTTGACATAAATGCAAGATGGGGATTTTTACTCTTGTCTTTTTACACTTGATCATCGTACACTTTGGATTAATCTTTTTTAGATTTGGCTATAAATAACGAGATGTTAAATGGATTATAGATGGGAGTGCGGTGGATGACAGAGGAAAACCAAAACGCTGGGTTGCTGGAGCGCATCAAGGAGCTGGAGGAGGGTCTCGCTGAGCGGGATCAGCGCATTGCCGCGCTTAAGGTCGATGCCGATAGGTACACGATGCTCACCAAGAATACCTCCGATTTGATCCATAGTGTTACCCCTGATGGATCGTTTATTTTTGTCAATGAGGCGTGGAAAGAGACGCTGGGCTATTCTGATGCAGAAATTGCAGAGCTGAAGCTGATGGATATTGTTTCCCCGAGCTGTCAGGGGAAATGTGGTGTTATTTTTCTGGATCTGCTGAAAGGCGTTAATATTAGTCGCAATGTTACGGTATTCATCGCCAAAGACGGGCGGGAAGTTCAGGTGGAAGGCCGGTGCAATACCACGTTCGAGGGAGATAAGGCTGTTGCCATGACTGGTGTCTTTCGGGATATCACGGAGCAGGAAATAAGTGACAAGGCCCTGAAGGAAAGTGAAGAGCGGTACCGGGATCTCTTTGAAAATGCCACGGATTTACTGCAGGTGGTCGCCCCTGACGGCAAGCTGCTCTACGTGAATAGGGCCTGGCGGGAAACCTTTGGCTATAGTGGGGAAGACATTGACAAGGGGTTGTCTATCTTTGATCTCATTTCCCCAGACTGCCAGGAACATTGTGTGGCGACTTTTGGCAAGATTGTCTCTTCGCCTGGGGTGAATTATTTTGATACGGTTTTCACTGCCAAGGATGGGAGGAAGGTGATCATTGAGGGTAATGCCAAGTGTAAATTTGTTGATAATAAACCGGTGCGAACCCAGTGTATCTTTCGGGATGTTACCCAACACAGGAAGCTGGAAGAGGAGTTGCAGAAGAATCAGAAGATCGAGTCCCTGGGCATCCTGGCGGGTGGTATTGCCCATGATTTTAATAACTTGCTCACCGCCATTCTCGGTAATATTTCCCTGGCCAAACTGCATGTGGATCAGGAGAGCAAAGTTTTCAGGTATCTTGCCAATACCGAAAAGGTTGCGGAACGTGCTACAGGGTTGACCCAGCAGCTCCTCACCTTTTCCAAGGGAGGGGCACCGGTTAAGAAGACCACCACTATCACAGATCTGATCCAAGATTCGGCACGTTTCATCCTCAGGGGCTCCAATGTCAGCAGCGAGTATGATTTCTCTCCTGATCTCCATGTGGTTGATGTGGATGAGGGTCAGCTGAGTCAGGTGGTGCAGAATTTGGTGATCAATGCGGATCAGTCCATGGCAGCTGGTGGTAACCTGAAGATTTCCGGCAGGAATGTAACCCTTGGCGCAGGAGTTGTTCCGCCCCTGCCCCAAGGAGAGTATGTGCAGTTGACCTTCGCTGATCAGGGATGCGGGATTCCCCAGGAGAGCATCGATAAGGTTTTTGATCCCTATTTCTCCAGTAAATCAACCGGAAACGGTCTGGGACTTGCGGTTTCCTACTCCATTATGAAGAAGCATGGCGGAGCGATTATGGTGAATTCAGAGGTGGGTAAGGGCACGGTGTTCACCCTCTACCTGCCGGCCAGTGAGCAAACAGAGCAAGGGGGGGAGCAGACGGGGGGCAGTGATAATCCCCTGCATGGCCGGATTCTGATCATGGATGATGAGGCATGTGTTCGGGAAATAGCCCGCTCGATGCTGGAGTATCTTGGCTGTCAGGTTGTGGAGGCTGCCAATGGCTATGAGGCCATTGAAGTCTATGAGGAGAATCGTATAAAGGGCGCACCCTTTGCTGCGGTGATCATGGATTTGACTATTCCAGGCTCCTTGGGGGGGCTGGAGACCCTTGGGAAGCTTCAGGGTCTGGATCCTGAGGTGAAGGCCTTGGTCTCCAGTGGTTATGCCAATGACCCCGCCATGGCCAACTACCGCGATTATGGTTTTGTCGGGGTTATCCCCAAGCCGTTTACGATTAAAGAGCTGCTGGAAACGCTTACCCGGGTGCTTTCCTCGTAAGGAAGGGTTCCTGTTTAACATTACATTATGGAGGTGGTAAGCATGGGACATGCTGCAACGCTGTTTATGGGGATAATGGTCTGTGGTATCCTGGTCTCCTGTGGGAATTCTCCCCGCCCGGATGCTCTGGGCGATGGTACACCTGCGATGTCGCAGCTCTCTGCCTGTCCAGATTCACCCAATTGTCACTGCAGTGAGGATAAAACCTCCAGCGCCTGGATCGCCCCTCTGATCTTTGAGGGTGAGCCGGATCATGCCTGGCAAAAGGTGACAACCCTTGTCGCTACCTTAGGCGGGGAGATTATCGTCCAGGATGATGACTATCTGCATGCTGTTTTCACCTCCTCCTTTCTGCGCTTCAAAGATGACCTTGAACTGCGCCTTGATTCTGCAAATAAGACCATTCATGTCCGTTCGGCCTCCCGGGTCGGTTATTCCGATTTTGGCGTTAACCGCCGCCGGATTGAACGGCTCAGGGGCGCGTTTGCCGCCCAGGGACAATAGAATAGGGGTTGAAGAGAGCGGCTGATTCTCTTGCGCATTTGCCTCTCTTCTCTTAAAGACTGGTGAGCCAGTCCCGCACCAATTTTCCCCGGGATCTCTGCAGCAGCACCTAGCGAATCCTGGCCATGATCTCCTCCTTTGCACCGCTACCTTTTTTGAGTCTGTTAAAACGTCGGGACAGAATGATTTTTGCCTGTCCCTCTCGTCTGGCATCCCTTGGAGTCATTTTTAAAATCAATGGCAATGCTGTGGTCTGCGCCACCAGGAGAGGGAATACCCTTAATAATGGGGTGGTTTTTCATGGATCAGATCATTGATCCCCTGTGGAGACTTCCCCTCTGTCTTGGGCTCTTTTTCCATAGAGGTATACAGATGCCCCAGTTCATCAAGCTTTTGCTGCTGTTTGTAGATGATATCACTCAGGGTTTTGATGGTCTGTTCCTGAAAGGCAAGTCGTGTTTCAATTTCAATGAGACGTTCTTCATCCATGGGTCAGTTTCCTTTTGTTTAGTTGTTGTCACAAGAATTGAGGGTTTAGAGATCCTTACATCTTACTTTTTTCGTCAAGGTCATCATCTTTAGTGGTATGTGCTAAATACGCATACACCACTTTTCCGAAAGTTATTACTTAATCTATTACAGAGTAAAGAGATGCGGTTATTTACCTTAGGGAGCCGTATTACATTCACGACCGCAGATAAGGAAACAGACATCATGGGCGCAACACAATTCATAGTGGCGGGCAGGTTTATTGATGGTTCTGGCGCTGATGTGCGCCGGAATGTCTTTTTAGCCGTGAAGGACGGTATTATTACCGCCATTGGTCCAGCAGCAGATCTTCCCAGCCGCGATGAGGATGCAATTGCTGACTTCTCCCACTGTACTCTTTTGCCGGCATTAGTTGACTGCAGCGTATTCCTGGCGCGATCGCCCTCTGTAGACCTGAGTGTACGGGTATCTTCTGAAGAGTCAGGGTTTGTGAAAAGGGTAGCCCTGTTGGAGCAGCATATGCGCTACTGCCATATCCATGGCGTGCAGGGCGTGGCCGATAGTGGTGATTATGGGTTGGTGGAGCAGTATCAGGAAGGGCTGGCGCAGGGGAGCATCATTGACATCCGGACATCGGGCCGGGATTTTGTCAGGATTGGTTATTCAAGCAATATCGGCGATGAAGATGGCCCTGATCCTCTCCTTAAGCATGAAGATTTATGGAGTATTCTTCAGCATAGAGGCGGCAAAAAGGCGGTGGTGGTGGCCAATGGCTTGCAGCAGGTCGAGGAGGCGCTTGAGGCGGGATGTGATGCCATCGAACAGGGGTATGGGATGGGGGAGGATAATCTCAGGAAGATGGCAGAGAAGAAGGTGCTGTGGATTCCCAGTCTGGTGCGGAGCAAGAATGGTCTGGACGGGGCAAGATCCGGCGGGGATGTGTGCTGCCGTTTCTCCCAGCGCTATGTGGCACCGGGAAAAGCGCTCCCTGGAGCGGAAAGGTTTTGGCAGAAGATGCTCGCCGAACAACTGGCACAACTGCGTCTGGCCAGAGAATTGGGGGTGACAACCGCTGTGGGAACCGGTGGTGGCAGTGTTGGTATACTCCATGGTGAGGCGATGGTTGAGGAGTTAAAATTGTTCATCAAGGCCGGCTATTCACTGGAAGAAACTATCTGTTGCGCATCGGAAAACGGCGCCAGATTCTTCGGCATGGAGAGGCTGGGGGCGTTGACTGTCGGCCGGAAAGCCATATTCCTGATTACCAGAGGCACGGTGAAACAGCTGCCGCGAAAACTCTCCTACCTGGAAGGCATCTATATTGACGGTGTACCCAGCAGCGCATATCTGAAAAATCCTGGCAAACGGGTGTGACAACAGCGCGTTGCCGTCTTGATTCTTGAGTTCGTTATCTACAATTTGGCTGACCGGTTTTTATGCGTATGGGCACTCTTCTTCCATCGGTTCTGTTTATTTCTTTTTCCGCAGGTCACCGAGCTGTGACAGGGGCGGTTTGGCAGATGGGTCGCCCTCATCGCAACCGCAGTCCCCGTTATGGTGCGTGTGACCTGTGTGGGTTGTCTCACAGGATGAGTCACCACAGCCGCATCCCGGTTCACCTGTGCACCACCCGCGCAGAATAGTATACAGGGGTTTGATGGACAGGAGCAGGAGGAGGAGGGTTGCCGAGAGGGACAGCCATTCCGGGATGAGCTCCGCGGCCTGGCCGGCAACGGCAACGGCTGAAATACCGAGAGAGAGGTAGATTGCGTCAAGAACAAGACCGCAGGCCACACTCACCACACTGATAGATGTCAGATAGAGGATGGAGGCCCGTTTTCCCAGAAGGCCAACCAGTACGGAGAGTGAGGTGACATTGGTGGCAGGCCCGACAAGGAGAAAGACCAGGGCTGTACCCGGGCTGACGCCTTTTAAGATGAGGGCTGCGGCAATGGGTGTTGAGGCGGTGGCACATATGTAGAGGGGGATTCCCACCGCCAGCATGAGGAGCATGGATGACAGCCCGCCGCCCAGATACTGAGTAATCAGGTCATCAGGGACCAGCACGGTGATCAGTCCCGCCAGGATGATCCCCGCGTAGAACCAGCCGGCAAGATCTCCCCAGAGTTCCCCTCTGGCGTACTGGATGCCGAATCTGATTTTTTCGAACCAGGTGTGATGGTTCTTATGGATCTCCGGTGGACAATCGATACCGTCACAACATTGATCAATCGGGCAGCTGAGATCGGCTTTGATGGTACTTTTTTTTGGTGGCGGATTAAAAAAGTTTTCAGCACAGCCGGCAATGAAGGCGGAGATGAAGGCGGCAATGGGGCGGGCCAGGGTCATGAGGGGATCCATGAGCGCCCAGGTGATGGAGATGGAGTCCACCCCTGATTCCGGGGTGGAGATGAGAAAGGCGGTGGTGGCGCCGTTATTGGCCCCCTGTTTTTTGAGCGAGGCCGCCGCAGGCAGCACCCCGCAGGAGCAGAGGGGGATCGGGATGCCCAGGAGTGATGCCTTGAACACCGAGCTGTAGCGCCCGCTGCCAAGATGGTTTGCCACATAGGCCGGGGATAGAAAGACCTTGAGCAGACCGCCGACCAGGAGTCCGAAGAGAATATAGAGTGAGGCCTGGTTGAGCAGATCCCAGGAGGAGACCGCCACCTGCGTTATAAAATCAAGCATTAGTCTGCCTCTCTGGTATGGGTGAGTCCCAGTTCGATGAGCTCACGGATATGGTCATCACTGGCGCGATAATACAGGACCTGCCCGTCTCTTCTATTGCTGACCAGCGCGAGGGTCCGCAGGAGGCGGAGCTGATGGCTGACGGCCGATTCGGAGACGCCGAGGAACAGCGCCAGATCGCAGACACACATCTCTTCAAGGGATAGGGCCCAGAGGATCCGTAACCGGTTTGGGTCGCCCATGGCCTTGAACAGCCCGGCGACACGCTCATTCTCTTTCGGCGCAAGGCTACGCTGCCAAGCCCGTTCTACCCGCTCCCTGTGAATACACCGGCATCCGCACCGATCTTCCTGTAGTTTTTCCTGAACCATATTTACCCTCACTCCAAGTCGTTTTAATATATGAACATGTACTCATACATTAAAAACAGGTTGGCCAGAAGTCAAGGGTGGAGGTTCGGGTTGGATGGAATCAGGGGAAGGGGGGGAGTGTGGTCAGGTAGTCGCGGATCTCGTCCCGCACCCGGCGGTAATAGACCAACGCCTCTTCCTCTGACCGGGCCTTGGCCGCAAGCTGGGGCGGATCGTCAAAGCCGTGGTGAATGGTGGGTCCTGGAAAATAAGGGCAGTGGGCATCGGCATAACCGCAGACGGTGATGACCAGATCGAAATCCTGCACCGGAAGATCGGTCACAAGCTGGGAGACCTGGCTGGTGATGTCCACCCCTGCCTCAGCCATGACCTTGACGGCGAGAGGGTTGAGTCCATGGGTCTCAAGCCCTGCGGAGTAGGGTTCAATCGTATCGCCATGGAGATGACGGGTCCAGCCTTCGGCCATCTGGCTGCGGCAGGAGTTCCCTGTACACAGGAAGAGAATCTTTTTTTTCAGCATGGTGGTTGGGCTCATTGGTATTCTTTCGCGAAGGTCTGATTAAATCGGCTCAGTCGTTTTCTTCCGGCCTGAACCAGTGCTGGGTGCGCAGACATATTTTGACCAGCATCAGCATGAGAGGCACCTCTATGAGGACGCCGACCACGGTTGCTAATGCCGCCCCGGAAGAAAGACCGAAGAGCATGGTGGCGGTGGCGATGGCCACCTCAAAATGATTGGAGGCGCCGATTAATGCGGCCGGGGCCGCATCTCTATAGGATAATTTGAGCAGTCGTGCCGCCCCATATCCCAGGGTGAAAATCATGACGGTCTGAATAAAGAGAGGAACGGCGATCCAGACGATGGTCATGGGGTTGTTGAGGATCACTTCACCCTTGAAGCTGAAAAGCAGGACCAGGGTGGTCAGCAGCGCCAGAATGGTGACCGGGGTCAGGACATGGAGAAATTTATCCTGAAACCAGGCCTTGCCCTTGGCCGCGATGATCCATCTCCTGGAGAGAAAGCCTGCAACCAGGGGCAGGGCGACATAGATGGAGATGGACAGCAGTAAGGCCTGCCAGGGCACGGGAAGCTTGCCCACACCGAGCAGAAAACCGCCGAGGATGCCGTAGAGCAGGACCATGGTAAGTGAGTTTATGGCCACCATGACCAGGGTCAGCCCGTCATTGCCGCGGGAGAGATTGCCCCAGACCAGCACCATGGCCGTACAGGGTGCGATGCCAAGGAGGATGCAGCCGGCCAGATAACTTCGCCACAGGGGGATCGCCAGCATCTTCACCCCATCCTGCAGGACCACGGTTCCGGACCCGTGGACGGCACCGACGGGCAGATCCAGACCAAAGGGCATTTTGACGAAATCCAGCGCTTCAGGCCCGATAAAACCGTTGAAGAGAAAACCCAGGAATAGGGTGGCGATAGCGTACATGGTGAAGGGTTTGATGGCCCAATTCACAAACAGGGTGAGGAAGACCGGCCTGCCGCTTTTGCCCGCCTTGATGACCTCGCCGAAATCGATCTTGACCATGATGGGGTACATCATGAAGAACAGGCAGACGGCGATGGGAAT
>JAQIBE010000293.1 GCA_027859235.1 Desulfobulbaceae bacterium | reverse complement strand
TCTCCACTTTCTCCAAGATGAATGCCACCAGGCCGGTTTACCCCTGAACCCCGTCCAGCTGGACGCCCTCTGTCTGTATGCGGAAGAGCTGGCAAAATGGTCTAAGAAGATGAATCTGGTGGCCAAAACAGGTATGGAGTCCATGTTGAGGGACCATTTCCTTGATTCCCTCTGTTTATATCCCTTTATGGATGATTCCTGCAGTTCCCTCCTTGATGTGGGTACAGGGGCTGGGTTTCCCGGGCTTGTCCTTGGCGCGGTGTGTCCCGAGCTTGAGGTGACCCTTGTGGAGCCACGGGCCAAACGGGTTTCTTTTCTGCGGCATATAAGCCGCACCTTGAAACTGACCAATATCCAGATTATCCCTACCCGTTTGCAAACGGGGATGGATTTGGGCTGTTTTGACGGGGTGACCTCCCGGGCCTTTGCAGATCTTTCAGTGTTTCTGCCCCTGGTGGAGGAGTATCTTGCCGATGACGGGGCGGTGTTTTGTATGAAAGGGCCGAAGGGAGAAGAGGAGTTCGCGAAATTTCAGCAGGAAAATCCTGAGTCAGGATTGCGTCTCAAGCAGAAGGTGAAGGCTATCTATCCATTAGGGGAGCATGGCCGCTGTCTGATGATATTTAAGAAAAGAAAACATGATTACCACTCAACTTCAGCTTAGGGGCCGTTAAGAATGTTGACCAGGTAAGCGCAGACTCCGTTATATCAATTTCTTTATGGCCCCTTATGCAGCTATGGACACCCCATTGGCCATGTTATTTCTTTACAACTGCCTAACTTAGGGAATACCAAACAATATTCTGTCATTCCCACAAGTTACCAGTTGCCAGTTTACCGTTTACAGTTTGTGGATGTTGACGTTATCTGATTAGTTTTACCTTGAACCGTAAACTGGCAACCGTAAACCGTAAACTTCACGCTGAAACGCTGTCAAAACCAATAATGCTCATATCATTTAACTAATTATCCCCCTCAACCCCTATCCCCCTAACTCCATGATTGATATCAGTAAAGACCCCCGCCGCACCGAGGTGACCACCCCTGCCCTCATGTTTCAGGGCACCTGTTCCAATGCCGGGAAATCCATTCTCACCGCAGCCCTCTGCCGTATCTTCCTGCAGGACGGGTTGTCAGTGGCGCCGTTCAAGGCCCAGAATATGTCCCTCAACTCCCATGTGACCCGGTATGGGGAGGAGATGGGGCGGGCCCAGGTGGTGCAGGCCCAGGCGGCGCGCCTTGATCCAGATGTACGGATGAACCCGGTCCTTCTGAAACCCTCCTCTGATACGGGGAGTCAGGTGATTGTCATGGGCAAGCCCGTGGCCAATATGAGTGTGGGGGATTATCTGCGCTATAAGCCGGAACTTTTCGGTACGGTGCATGGGGCCTATGATTCTCTGGCCCTGGAGCATCAGGTGATGGTGCTTGAGGGGGCAGGGAGCCCTGCTGAGGTGAATCTCAAACATCATGATATTGTCAACATGCCCATGGCGCGCTACGCCAATGCCAAGGTGCTCCTGGTGGGTGATATTGACCGGGGCGGGCTCTTTGCCTCCTTTGTGGGAACCATGGAAATCCTTGATGAGTGGGAACGAGATCTCATGGCAGGCTTTGTGGTGAACCGCTTTCGCGGCCAGAAATCGCTCCTTGATGATGCCCTGACGTACACCCATGCGAAAACAGGGAAACCGGTGCTGGGGGTGATTGATTATCTGGCGAATCTCGGGTTGCCTGAAGAGGATTCGGTGAGTTTTAAGGCGGGTCTCTTTGATCAGGCCCAAGGGGCAGGAGCTGAGATTGATCTGGTTCTCATAGATCTGCCCCATATCTCGAACTTTACGGATTTTGAACCCTTCATCGCTGAGCCAGATGGGAATATCCGTCTGGTGCGCACCCCGGCTGAGCTTGGCCGCCCCTCAGCAATTCTCCTGCCCGGCAGCAAGAATGTCATCGCTGATGCCCATTTCCTCCAGGACTCTGGACTGGCCCAGGAGATTGTCCAGGGTGCCGAGGGTGGTGTGCCAATTGTTGGTATCTGCGGCGGTTTTCAGCTCATGGGGAAAGCCATTGCCGATCCCCATCATATTGAATCCAACGGAGAATCTGTCCAGGGCCTGTCTCTTCTGGACTTTACAACGGTTTTAGCAGAAGAAAAGACACTCACCTTGAAGTCTGGAACCCATGTGGAATCAGGTTGTACTATTCGGGGTTATGAGATTCACCATGGTGTCACCTCGGGATGTGGTGAGCCGGTCTTGCAATTCTCCTCCGGCGAATCAGCAGGCGTGCGCTCCCCGGATGGTCAGATCTGGGGTTCCTATGTCCACGGAATTTTTGACTCGGACACCTTCCGCCGCTGGTTTATTGATGCGTTGCGGCGGAAACAGGGGCTTGCGCCCTTGGGACAGGTGCAGGCATCCTATGATCTTGAGCCCGCCTTTGAGCGTTTGGCTGATGCGGTGCGGGAGCAACTGGATATGGATCAGATATATAAGATCCTGGGGTTATAATGGTTACAGCCCATCTCCTCCACATCCTCCTGGCCCTTGTTTTGGATCAGCTCCTCGGTGATCCCCGCTGGTTTCCCCATCCTGTCCGCTTGATCGGTTGGCTGCAGCTGCGTCTTGAAGTTTTGACGAGGCGTTATCTTGACGCCAAACCTGCAGGGTTTATTACTGTAGTTTTAGCGCTGAGTTGTGTGCTTATTGTTACAATGTCTCTCCTCTTGTTTGCCCTGTTTCTTCACCCCGTGGCCTACCATATTACCTCTGTCTTTCTTTTGTACACCTGCTTTGCCACCAGGGACTTAGCCCGTCATGGTCGCTGGGTGCATCAGGCCCTTGTCCAGGATGACCTCCCCCTTGCCCGGATCAGGGTGGGTTGGATTGTGGGGCGTGATACCGCTCATCTCAATACTGCGGGTGTGGCGCGGGCGGGGGTGGAAAGTGTGGCGGAAAGTTTGGTGGACGGGGTGACAGCGCCGCTCTTCTATGCCTTGCTTGGCGGACCCCTTGGGGCCATGCTTTATAAGGCGATTAATACGGGAGATTCCATGTTTGGTTATAAAAACGAGGAGTATCTCCACTTTGGCTGGGCTGCAGCAAAACTGGATGATGTGGTCAATTACATTCCTGCCCGTCTTACTGCGTGGATGATTCCTGTCTCGGCGTACATCCTGGGCTTGGATTATAAGGAAAGTGTCCGGATCCTGCGCCGTGACTGCCGGAATCACGCAAGTCCCAACGCAGGTTATTCTGAAGCCGCCGTGGCCGGCGCCCTGGGGGTTCAGCTGGGTGGCAATAGTAGCTATTTTGGCAAGGTAATGCTGAAGCCCACTATTGGTGACGAGCGCCAGCCTGTGGATCCAACGCACCTCGTGCAGTCCATTCGTATTATGGAATTAACAACTCTGCTTATGTTTGGGGTGGGATGTGGATTGGTGCTGGCGGCCGTGGGGTAGAGTCTGATTATATTGGGAAATGGGTAATTAGGTATTATGATTCAGTAGTGTTCGGTTAAGAAATTGCATGTGGCGTAATCCGGACCAATGCGTTATTTTCTCCGCTTTCTACAGTAATTTGCTTGATTTTTTAAACTCTTTACGTCAAAAAAACGAATCACGCGAGTTCCTCGCTGAGGAGGTGTTTTTTTTGACTATATTCATTAAAAAAATACTACGCAATCTTCTAACGGATTATGATTATCACCGAATCTTCAGCTTAGGGGCCGTTAAGAATGTTGACGTTATCTGATTCGTTTTACCTTGAACCGTAAACTGGCAACCGTAAACCGTAAACTGCTTTCCTGCCTTACCTCTTCCCTTCCTTGCTCAATGCCCCTAATAAAGGACTAAACAACTCATCATACTGGCGGAATGATTTCTTTAAAATCTTGGGGAGATCAGGCAGCTCTGATTCGTTCACCACCAGATTGGCGCTATGGATCAGGGCCTCAAGATTATAAAGCGTATGAAATTCCGGGCCAATGAGGGTGTAATACATATAGCGCCGTTTCACCATGGGGAGTTCACACATGTATTTGTGCAAGCTTGAGTCGATGAACAGCCCCTCATACTGGGAGTGCAGAACAACAGCCGCATAATCAGCAAAACGCATACGCTGGATGGCGTCAGCCGCTGACTCGGGGAATACAGGTTTATAGCCTAAGTCTTCATAAATTGTGGCAATCGTATTCCGCTCTGGATGGTTATTTGGCATGAGAATCATAGCCAGAGAGAATTCGTCTAAGACTTCCTTGTCGGCAATCGTATCGGTACGAAGCCAGTTCAGATTTGGGGGCTGGGGAATGTCGGGGCTAATTGCCTGGGGTCCAGCCCCACTGGTGCTGGATGAGACATCCACCTGTTTTTTACATGCGGGGCATGAGAATTTAAGACTCTTGCCAACGGCAAGGGAGGCCTGAGCCTCTTCGATCTTACGGATATGACCGGGGCTGAAGGCATGGTGGCAATGGGGGCATTTTTCAATCATGAGACGGCTCGTTGTTGTATTGACGAATAGTTATATTCTAGCATTTACCTGCGGTAAGAGCGCTTAGGAAAAGCCATCGTTTTTATCGGGACCAGGTTCCTCTTCCATGGCAAGTCCGGTGATTGATGTTGTTGCCTCCCCCTGGGATGCCTTGATCTGGTCAAGTCCGCGACCCATGACATTGGTTTGACTGCAGTACGTCAGGGCATCTTCTTCGGAGACGAGGGATTGTTCAAATAAACGCAGGATGTATTGATCAAAGGTGGTCATGCCGTGGGCCTGGCCATCCGCAATAATATTGTAAAATGTTTTTTCCTCGCTTTCAGCGTGGAGGACGAGCTCCCTGCTGCGCAGGGTCATCTTGAGGATTTCAAAGGCTGCAATACGCCCGCCGCCAATCTTGGGCAGTAACCGTTGGCCTACAACCCAGCGCAGGGTGTCGGCCAATCGATTTCTGATCTGGGGTTGTTCCTCATGTTCAAACATCCCCAGGCAGCGGTTAATGGTGGCCCCTGCATCAATAGTATGCAGGGTGGATAAGACCAGATGGCCTGTTTCTGCAGCGGTTAGCCCGATTTCCATGGTTTCACGGTCACGCATCTCACCGACGAGAATAACCTTGGGGGCCTGGCGTAACGCTGCCCTCAGACCGTTGGAAAAGGTGTCGAAGTCCGCACCCATTTCCCGTTGGTTAAAGGTGGCCTTATGGTGGGGGTGGACAAATTCTATGGGGTCCTCCAGGGTGATGGCGTGGACCGCCCGCTCACGGTTGATTTTCTCAAGCAGGGCTGCCAGGGTGGTGGATTTACCCGAACCCGTGGCCCCTGTAACCAGAATAAAACCGTTAATCTCGTGCGCCATTTCACCCATGGCCTTGGGAAGATGCATCTCTTCAATGGTGGGGATAGTGGTGGGCAGTTTTCGCAGAACAGTGGAATAATTCCCCCGTTGGGAGAATATATTGACCCGGAAGCGGGCCCGTGTCCCCAAACGATAGGATAGGTCGCAGGATCCTGTTCTGGCAAGATCTGCAAGAAGTCTTTTGTCTCCAGCAATGAGGTTGAGGGCAAAGACCTCTGTCTGAAATGGTGTAAGTTTCACCACATTGGGTTCAACTTTTACAGGAATCAGCTGACCGGAGTATTCCACCTGGAGGGGTCTGCCCACTGTGATATTGAGGTCGGAAACACCATCTCCCATATCCAGCATGGTGTTGATCCAGTAATCAATTTCCGTTTGTTTCATAGAAGGGTCTCATCATTCAAGATTAAATTGAAAAATGTCAGCAGGACATTTTTTAATTCTACATGGAACGGTCAAGAATGACAATCATTTGGGGAGCAAAATTTGCAGGCAGCCCCGCTCCTGCATTTCGCCGGCCAGGGTCTCAGCCATGTCGCCCCGTCCCATGAACAGGTCAACTCGCTGGTATCCTTTGATCGCGCCGCCGCTGTCCTGGTTCACGGTGAATCGGCTAAACTCACGACGGTGGAAGCGGACTTGCTGTGTATTCCGTGCGGAAATGGGTACGGGCAGGGTGCCCTGGATGTAGAGGAGGATCCCTGGGGGGTAAAGCTGCGGGTCAAGGGCAACGGAGCGTTGCGGTGTGAGGGGGACGCCAAGACTGCCGGAGGGTGATTCTGGGCTGGTAACAGGTTTGCCTAAGGTGAAATAGATAAATCGTTCGTTGTTTTGCAGGAGGGCTCTGGTTTGTTCAGGATGGGCAAGCGTATAGGCCTTAATGGCCTGCATGGACATGTCTTGCCGTTTGATCTTGTTCTGGTCAATAAGGACACGGCCGACAGAACTATATTCTCTACCGTTATTCGTTTGATAATGAATTTGGCGCAAGGTTCCATCATTAAAGGTGAGCAGTCCAGATCCCTGGACATGGATGGTGAAGGCCGTGAATAAAGTGCTGACATAGGCAACCTCATACCCTTGCAGCAGGTCTGAGTTCTCGATGTCGGCCCGGGATGCCTTAAATTTGGGCGGTATATCTGCAAGCATGTCCAATGGCACTGAGTAGAGTGGTACAGGGAACTCCCTGGTCTGCAGGAGACTTGCCTTCACAATGGGTTCATAATACCCCGTGATTAAAACGGGGTTCGGGCGGCAGAATCTGAAGTTGTTGTTGATGTAAGTGGAAATTTCCTCTGAGGAATGGCCATGTTCTAGATATTCAAGGAGACGAGAATAATGGGGCCTGAGACGGCTGGTGTTCACGCTCTGCCCACAGAGCTGAAATACAGGGGATCTGTTTTTCCCTAAGGCGTGGATGCTCCGTGCCAAACCTTCAGCAAGCTTGTCATAACCGAGATCATCATAACAGGTTTGTACATCTCCTGGCTGGGATGATTCTCCGCATTGTGACCCGGCTGAATCTTGAGTGGTGAGCAGACTGAAGGCGATAATTACCGCGATGGACATGAGGATACGCTTGACTTTTTCACCTGTTTTTACGAACATTATTATCTTGACCTGAAAGAGGGACACTGTTAATTACATGGCACTAACTGTCTAGGTAGTTGTACTTGCGTAGATGTACTGTGCGTGATTTCGCCTGAAATGTCATAAACAGTACGTATGGTTTGTATAAATAATAACATGAGGTTATTCTTATTGCCTGTCTTTAGGTGGTGAGAACTATCCTTTCACTTCACATTTTAATTCAACATATATCGGAGATATGATGAGCAAAGATAAAAATATTGAAAGTTTGATGACTGAAACCCGAATTTTCAAACCATCCCCAGCAGCAGCGGCAACCGCCCATATCAAGAGTATGGATGAGTATAAGGCAATTTACAAGCGTTCCATTGAAGACCCTGAGGGGTTTTGGGGCGAGCGTGCTGAAGAGCTCATCACCTGGGATAAGAAATGGGATACCGTGCTCGACGCCGATATGATTACTCCTGATATTAAATGGTTCGATGGGGCACAGCTCAATGTTTCCACCAACTGTCTGGATCGGCATTTGACCAATGGTCGTCGCGATAAGGCGGCCATTATTTGGCAGGGTGAGCCTGAAGAAGATGTACGGATTTTTACCTACCAGATGCTCCACCGTGAAGTTTGTCGCTTTGCCAATGTGCTGAAAGCCCAAGGGGTGCAACGGGGTGATCGTGTTGCTGTCTATCTGCCGATGGTGCCGGAGCTTGCGATTGCCCTGCTGGCCTGTACCCGTATCGGTGCTATTCACTCCGTTGTCTTCGCCGGTTTCTCCGCTCACAGTCTGCGCAGCCGTATTCAGGACTGTGAAGCAAAGGTTCTTATTACCGCTGATGCGGTTATCCGTGCCGGAAAATCCATTCCCCTCAAGAAAAATGCGGATGAAGCAGTTGCAGAATGTCCTTCCATTGAAAAATGCATCGTTGTCAACCGTGCAGATCTCGCGGTGGATATGCAGAAAGGTCGCGATCTCTGGTGGACTGATGAGATGAACGCTGAGGGGATCACCGATGATTGTCCTGCTGAGTCCATGAATGCTGAAGATGACCTCTTCATCCTGTACACCTCTGGTTCCACGGGTAAGCCTAAGGGCGTTGTCCACACCACTGGCGGTTATCTCACCTATGTCGCCCACACTACCCAATGGGTTTTTGATATAAAAGAAGATGATGTGTACTGGTGTACCGCTGATATCGGCTGGATTACGGGTCACTCTTACATCCTTTATGGGCCACTGGCTCTGGGGGCAACCTCAGTTATGTTTGAAGGTGTGCCTTCCTACCCGGCCTCTGATCGTTTCTGGAAGATTGTTGAGAAGTTCAAGGTAAATATTTTCTACACCGCCCCCACTGTTATTCGTGCCCTTATGCGTGACGGTGAAGAGCCGACCCGCAAGTATGACCTGTCCTCCCTGCGTATCCTCGGAACCGTTGGTGAGCCAATTAACCCTGAGGCATGGATGTGGTATCACACCAATATCGGCGGAGGAAAACTGCCCATCGTTGATACGTGGTGGCAGACAGAGACGGGCGGGATCATGATGTCGCCACTGCCTTTTGCCACGCCGCTCAAGCCTGGTTCCTGTACCTTACCGCTACCTGGTATTGATGTGGCTGTGCTGGATGAAGATGGTAAGGAGGTTGGCCCAAATGAAGGTGGCCGTTTGGTTGTGAAACAGCCCTGGCCAGGAATTCTCCGCGGCGTGTTCGGTGACCCTGAGCGCTATAAAAAGACCTATTTTTCCAAGTTCGAAGGCATGTATGATCCTGAAGACGGTGTCCGTCGTGACGCAGATGGTTATTTCTGGATCATGGGCCGTCTTGATGACGTTGTCAATGTCTCCGGTCACCGTTTGGGAACGGCTGAAATTGAGTCGGCCCTGGTTGGTCATCAGGCGGTTGTTGAAGCGGCCGTGGTCGGCGCACCGCACCCCATCAAAGGCCAGACCATCTACGCCTATGTTTCCCTGAAGGCAGGGATTGAAGGTACAGAGGAGCTTGCTAAGGAGTTGCGCATGCATGTCCGGACTGAAATCGGACCAATCGCCACCCCTGAGTTTATCCAATTCTCCGATGGTCTGCCAAAGACCCGTTCTGGTAAGATCATGCGCCGTATCCTGCGGAAGATCTCTGCTGATCAGGATGATTTTGGTGATACCTCGACCCTGGCTGATCCCTCTGTCGTGGATATGCTTGTTGCTGGAGCCCAGGCGCTGAAGAAGTAGGTTAGAAATAACACGGGTAACGGGATTTCCATAGCTGCATAAGAGTCCATAAATAAATTGCTCTAACGGAGTCTGCGCTTACCCGGAGTCTACGCTTCCATGAGAAGGTATGTCAAGATGTTCGACGTGGCGAACCACATTTCCTTTAAATTCCATAACGTTAGGCTTCCATTCGCACTCAG
>JAQIBE010000292.1 GCA_027859235.1 Desulfobulbaceae bacterium | reverse complement strand
GCCAACTCATCATCGATATTATGCATTTTGAAGGGGATGGGGACAGCAGTGCCCAGCTGGTTGCTGTCTGGCAGATCAAGAACGGCCAGGGAGAGGTGCTGCTCCCTCCAAAGAGAAGCCGTTTCCAGGTTCCTTATCCATCCTTAAATTACTCCGGACAAACAGGGGCCCTGAGCGAAACACTCTCTCTCTTCTGCAGGGAGGTTGCCGAGGAAATGGCGAATATCGGAGTCTCACAGGTTCAATTACCTGAATAACGAAGGGTGGAATCGAACCGCAGAATATCGAATAACGAATTCCGAATGATGAAGGAAGGTACTTTATCTATTAAGATATCTTCCCCCCTTCGAAATTCGACATTCAATATTCGTTTTCTGTTAAGAGAGGGTAACTGTTTATTATTGTTAGGGAAGACGGGCAAAAGAGGGGAGGAGATCTATAGCATAGGGGCGAAATCCGTTGCCCTTTGGGGGATAATTTATACACCACTTACAGGTAATAGGTGTATAAATCTAGTAAGTTGTGTATCTCTCAGGCAGGTCTCTTGCCTGACGGGAGATGCTGACAGTGCCATTTCCATCTAGATGAGATCGTTGCCGAGAAAATTTAAGCCGATGAATATGAAGCCAGCCATACCCTCCAAATTAAAAAACATATCATTATTCTGGCATATTTTTCTGCCGATAAGTTTGATCGTGGTCATCTGTACAGCGGTTGCCTTTATTATTCTGGCCAGCTCTGAAAACTCAAAGAAGTTTACTTACCGGCTGTACAACCATAATTTTGCGGTTGTCTCCACCCTCTCGGCGTTTGCAACGGTGTATCAAGACCAGCAAGTCCTTCTGCTGGAACATCTGGCCTCTGAGTCGGCACCGGCAATGGCTGAGATCAAAACCCGGATATTGGCAGCCAATGCTGATCTGCTTGAGCGGCTGGAAGGTCATATCGCAAGCCATAGGGCAGGGGGAGACGTTGATCATGACCATCTCCAGCAACTTGTCAGAGAGTATGGACTGTTCACCCTGAGAATTCTGCAGCTCAGCGAGGATTTTGAAAAAGAACAGGGGTTCATCCTCTTGCAAGCGCAAGGATCTGCCCTGCGGCAGCCGATAAAAGCACTTGTCCAAGCAATGATTGTCAATGTCAATGAGGAGATGGGGCAATCTTACGGGGCTGCGGTCAAATCTCAGAGGCGCGACTTTCGGTTGGCCAGCGGCGCCCTTGTCTTTGCTATTGGTATTTCCATCTTGTTGGCCATTGTTCTGGCCAGGAAAATCAGCCAGAACATCGGGACCATTGTGGATTACGCAGAGGCGCTTGGTGCTGGGAATTTTGCAGCAAAGATTGACCGGGTGAATGTTAAGGAGTTCAGCCGCATTGTTGACAGCTTACATCTCATGGGCGACGGCTTGCACACATTCTTTAATGATATGCGCAGTGCAAATGCTCGGTTGGCAGACGAGGTTGAGAAGCGCAAGGTCATCGAGGAGGAGCTGAAAGAGAGTAAAATACACTTCCAGAATCTTGTTGAGGGCACGGAGGATCTCGTGACCCAGGTGGATGGTGAAGGACGGCTTATCTACGTCAATCATATGGCCGAAAAATTTTTCGGGGTACCGCCGGAAGAATGTTCAGGCCTCTCAGTATTCTCCTTTGTCCATCCTGACGACCGTCAGGCAACGATTGCTGCCGTCCAGGGGTGGATAGCTGCAGGCAAAGCCCATGTGAATTTTGACAACAGACAGCTGAGCCGTGATGGCAGAGAGCATTATCTGCTCTGGACTACCAACCTCCACTATGATGACAGGGGAAACGTGGTGAATATTAACTCTATCGCCACTGATATAACGGAACGGAAGAAAATCGAGGCCCTGCTTGTCAGCGCCATGCAGTCGGCAGAGGCCGCCGCGCAGTTGAAGGGCGATTTTCTGGCCAACATGTCCCATGAACTGCGCACCCCGCTGCATGCCATTCTCGGCTTTGCCGATATTATGGAGCAAGGCATGGCTGGACCGCTTTCCGAAAGCCAGGAAAACTATATCGCCGAAATTCACACAAGCGGCAAACAGCTCCTTGCCCTGGTGAATGATGTGCTGGATGTCTCCAAAATTGACTCCGGCCAGACTACTTTGGAACCGCTTGAATTTAACCTTGCTGACATGCTGGATAGCACCCTTTTCTCCATTAATAAAACGGCGCTGGCAAAGGAGATCGAGGTAACAGCTGCCCTGGCTGAGGGACTGAGTCCTGTCAAGGCAGACCCGCAGCAGGTGGAGAAGGTATTGGCGAAACTTCTGGATAATGCGCTGAAGTTTACCCCGGCCGGTGGTCGTGTGGGTATTGAGGCCTCCAGCAAGGATGGAGAGGCGGAGCTTGCTGTGTGGGACACCGGGATTGGTATTGGACCTGAGGATCTCTCCCGATTATTTAAACCTTTTGAGCAGGTGGAGCATTATCTGCAGAAACAATATGGGGGAACCGGTCTTGGTCTCCATTTGAGCAAGAAACGGGTTGAACTTGCCGGCGGCCGGATATGGGCCGAGAGTGAAGGGGAGGGGAAGGGGAGCAGATTTATCTTTACCCTGCCGCTAGTGAAGAACTAATAACGAATATTGAAGAGAGAGTGGTACATAATATTCTGTTATTCTAATAAGTTTATCGTTTACAGTTCGTGGACGTTGACGTTATCTGATTCATTGTTTGAACGTCCAACGTTTAACGTTCAACCTTGGACGTCGGAGTCTACGCTTCCATGAGAAGGTATGTCAAGATGTTCGACGTGGCGAACCACATTTCCTTTAAATTCCATAACGTTAGGCTTCCATTCGCACTCAGTTATGAGCCCTGCCGGGGC
>JAQIBE010000087.1 GCA_027859235.1 Desulfobulbaceae bacterium | reverse complement strand
ACAACAACGCCCGCCAAGGCAATAAAACCAATCATCGAGGTTGCATTGAATGGCATGTTAAACAGCCAATGCCCGGGGAAAATTCCGACTAGTGTCAAGGGGATTGCACCCATGACAATGACCGGCAACATGAAAGACTGGTAGTAGGCCACCAGCATGAGATAGATAAACACAAGACCGACGATAAAGGCCGCACCAAGATCCCGAAACACATCCAGAGTCAAACGCATATCCCCTCCCCAGAGGACCTGATTGCTAGTCATATCGTCGGGCTGCGATGCCACAAAACCAAGGTTTGCCGTTGATAGCTGAACCCCGTTGGGAAGAGTTGCGTTGTTGAGCAGTTTATTCAGCGTCAACGTGGCGTAAACCGGACTAACGTTCAGCATATCACCAGCGACATAAACCACGGGATGTTGATCACGGGACATGATTGGCTTAGCCACACTGGATGACTCAATCTGTACGATACCAGCCAGCGCAACCTGATTGCCCTGCTGATTGGTGATGGTCAGATTAAGTATCTGCTGAATCCACGCGCGATCCTCGCGCTTGAGCCGTACCACCACACTCACTGGCTCTGGCGCATCCAGCTCACGCAGTGTGCCGATATCGGCACCGACGACGTAATCATGCACCAACCTGGCTACCTGCGCAGGAGCCACACCGGCGAGTATGGCTTTATGTCCATCCACCCGAATAACGTACTCCGGTGCGGTGGCAGTTACCGAATCATCAATATTAATCAGGCCGTAGATCTTGTGAAAATCATCCTTAATCAAATCCGCGGTCTGTCGCAGCACTTCATAATCGGGCCCATAGAGTTCGGCCAGTACCTGTGAACGCACCGGCGGACCGGGGGGAGTGAGATAAAGCTTGATCCGGGACTGCGGAAACTCCTGGCGGACAGATTCCAGCGAATTCCAAACACCTGTGGCCACCACACTGCTGAGTGGGCGCTCTTGGCGTTTAACGATGTTAACCACTATTTGTGCCAGATTAGAGCCACTGCGCATGGCATCACCACGCACCATACCGGCAAAGGTCAGCGGACCTGTTTCCCCGAGGTACGTCTCATAGTCGGTGATGTAATGATCATGAGCCAGAATCCGGCTCACAGCGAGGGCCACACGATTGGTTTCAGCAAGAGCGGTACCGGCCGGGGTATTGATCTCCAGGATAAAGCTGTCAACATTGCTGTCCGGCAACATTTGCAGGTTTACACCAAAAAGGCTGAGCGGCTCATTCATCCCTGCAGGACGAAGAAACTGCCAGGCCGGCATCAGCATGGACAATAACAACAATAAAATCACAACAAGAAAGAATCCGGCTCGCTTCCACGGCCCCTCGAGCAGTGGTCTGAACACCGTAACATAACTGCGGTGAAGAAAATCCTTGGGCTCGCTGGCACGCTCTTCCAGAGTACCGCTGCTGTGCGCGGCAATGACAGCTGCCTTGCGCCTGAGCCAGCGAAAGGCAATGAACGGGACCACAACATCAGCCATCAGCAGTGAAGTGAGCATGGCGACGGGAACATTCAGAGGGATGGGACGCATGAAAGGCCCCATCATTCCGGTAACAAAGAGCATGGGTACAAAGGCAACAATGACGGTAAATGTTGCCATGATGGTGGGGTTACCTATTTCATTGGTGGCCTGAATAATCAGCGTACCAAAGTTGCGCGCGGATAAAGCCGATTTTTGAATATGACGATGAATGTTTTCTATGACGACAATGCCATCATCCACCAGCAGCCCCAATGAGAGAATCAGCGCGAACAATGAAATACGGTTGATGGTTTGCCCGGTGATCCAACCCACACCCAGAACCACAAACAGAGTGAGCGGCACCGTCAATGTCACAATCGCAGCCTCTCGCCAGCCTAAAAAAACCAGCAGGATCAAGGCCACCACAGCGATGGCAATAGCTAAATGCTCCATGAGGGTATTCACCGCATCGTCCGCACGATGGCCAAAATTGCGCGTAACCGTCAATTCCACCCCTTGAGGCAAGGCATCCTGTTCAATCTTCCGCAGTTTTTCGAGCACCCCGTTGGCCACCGCCACCGCGTTTGCCCCCGAGCGTTTACCAATCGCCAACGTCACCGCCGGGACGGGATTCCCGGTCTGCACACCGGGCGTTGCCGCGCCGTAGGCCAGCATAGCGTACCGATCTTCGTGCAGCGGGCCAAATTGCACCGTCGCCACATCCTTGAGAAATACCGGCTTCTGGTTGGCCTGTCCGACCATCAGATTCCCCAACTCAGGAATACCGCTGAACGCTGCATTCACGCGCAATGCATATTGGCGATTGGAGTGGACCAGATCGCCCGCCGGCATAACGACATTGGAGGCACGCAGCAGCTTGAGCACAGCCTCCAGGCTGAGTCCCGCATTCGCCAGTCGCTGCGGGTTGATGTCAATCTGCAGCGCACGTTTCTGCCCACCAAGAATCAGGCTGTCGCCCACGTCCGGCACGTTGCGCAGTTGTTCAAGAACCCGCAGACCATACTCACGCAGAGCCATGCCATCGAAGCGATCAGAACTCAGAGTCACGGTAAGCACCGGCACGTCGTTAACGCCAATACTCTTGACCAGGGGTTGCATGGCCCCCGGGGTAATGCGATCCATATTACGCATCAGTTGATTATAAAGTAGCAGCAGGCTGCGTTCCTCGTCGGCACCCACCAGGAACTGTACCGTCACGACTCCCATATCATTGATCGCATAACCGTAGGTATGTTCAACACCTTTAATGCTTGCCATCAAGGCTTCAAGCGGTTTAACCACCTGGTTGTGAATTTCCTCGGGAGAATAACCGGGCCGCATGACAAAGATTGAAGCCGCCGGAACGACGATTTCTGGGTTATAGAGGCGCGGCGTAACCAGAACCGCCATCGCCCCCCAGAGGGAGATCGCCAACATCATCAGAATGGTGATCTTGGTATTGAGAAAACTCTTGGCCAACCATCCGGCAACATTAAGCTTCATAGGTGCACCCTGGGTACTCATGCTCCATTGCCCTGTGTCGGTTGCACCTTAACACCGTTACTCAGTTTACCCTCTGCGCGGATAATCACCTGATCATCGGCGACCAATCCCGCCAGGATAACAACACCGCTATCGTTCTGTTCACCCAATCGAACCATGCGGAATGCCGCCCGTCCTGCCGCATCAACCACAAACACGCCGTCGATGCCGGCACGCCGCTGCACTGCCGATCGCGGCACCACGATGCCTTGCTGTAAGCCGACCTTAATGCTTACGCGGGCATAATCGCCACTGTTGGCCCCACTGTCTTCAGGGAGGCTGAGCTTAACCGTATGAGTGTGGGTCATCGGATCGGCGGCATCAACCAGCCGCGCAACCATTGCCGTAACGGTGCGTAGTTCGAAATTACTCCGGTCAAGAGTCACCGGGATGCTTTGTCCAACCTGCAATTGAACGAACGCCTGCTGATTAACCTGCACCTGCACCTGCAAAAGACCGGAACTCTGCAACGTCAATAGCGGCCGGCCGGGAGCTGCCAGTTGGCCGATATCAATAAATTTAGCCACAATTGTCCCCGTAAAAGGAGCTCGCACCTCGACATAAGTCAATTGTGAGTGGGCCTGTTGCAGTGCTGCCGTAGCCGCAGCATAATTTCCTTTTGCAACCTGATAGCCCATCTCGACCTGTTGAAACTGCTGTTCAGGCACCGCTTTCTGCTCGTATAATGCTTGAAAACGTTCATGGTTGGATTTAGCCTCAGCAAGAACAGATTCGGCTTTGAGCAAAGCCGCTTTTGCCTGATCAATGCCTCCACGGACCTCGCTAGGGTCAAGAGACAGCAGCAACTCACCTTTCTTAACCTTTTGCCCTTCATGCACAGGCAACTTCCGCACATAACCCATCATCCGGGAAGCAACCTGAATCTCATTTGCTGCGATGACAACTCCCGGGAAAGTCGCATGGAT
>JAQIBE010000076.1 GCA_027859235.1 Desulfobulbaceae bacterium | reverse complement strand
ACCCCGCAGATGATCTGCACCTGCTCCTCCGGCCGGGCCATGGCGTCCTGCTCGTTGTCCACCGCACTCATGGGCCGGGGGACAATAAAGGGAAAGTCATGCCCCTGGGTGTCAACCGGCAGGCCGCGCTCGCTCCTCTTGGGCGGCAGGGAACCGAGGGAGAAATGGGCTGCCACCAGCATATTGTCAACGGGGTTGATGCCCAGGTAGTCGGCAAACCCAGCCTGCAGACATTTCTCAAGCGCTTCCAGGAGGGCAAAACTCATTTGACGTTCACCTCGTAGTTGAGCTCATGCTTAAAATTCTTCATAAAGTCTCCACGGATGAGCGACTCATATCTCTCTGCTGAAACCTCCACCACATCATTGATGGGGATGGCGGCCCGGACAACCGGGAAGCGCCCCATGAGTTCGCCCGGCAGGGTGTTCGGCCCTTTCTTCCGGTTCACTGGATAACGGGCCGGGTCATAATGTTTGGAACCCTTGCGGATCCACACCTTCTCCTGACCCGAGAAGATCTTCTGGACAAAGGCGCCCGGATAGGACTGCCGCCCGACCCTGACCCCCTTGGCGGTCTGGGCCGGGTTGCCGACATTCATAACGTCTAAAGGCATGGTGCCGATGGTCACGATGACTCCGTCATCCTGCGGACCGACCTTGCTGGTATAGGCCCGCCCCTGCAGGGCGCGGGCCGGAATGCGTTTCTGCTTTGCTGTTCTACTCAGCACCTCCCGCCGCAGCCAGGAGGCCGTCTTGCGCAGGGCCCTGGTCCGGGCCAGCCTGACTTGCTTTTCCGTGGCATCATAAAGTTCTATGACCCGGTCAAGATCGTTGTCAGTCAGTTCAATGTCGATCACGCTCATGATAGATTCCTAGGCAATGTTGCGGCTCAGTTTGACGCACACCGCGCCGGGGAGCTTCTTAACGTCATCCACCAGCCACTGCCCATCATTGAACTCATACAGGGAGCCCGGGAAGGGGACAGGGAAGAGTCCGGTGGCGACAGTGACAGAACAACGGGCCACAGCCAGGGAGTCGTAATGGTCAAGATCTCCCTGGTCAGACTTGTCGATGCTGCCGGTGAAGGTTTCACCATCCCAGGTGAACTCCTCAGCGGCCTCGTCGGTGTCTGCCAGGGCATAGGCCAGGTCGGCTGCCATGTGCTCTTTGGCTGTAGCCATTCAGTCCAGACGCCTAGGCGTCCTGCTCCTTGCGGGCAGCAACCAGCAGATCGGCCAGGGCGCCGCGCAGGGCGGAGGCCACATGGACGATCTGGCGATGGGTAAGCTCGGCCACGATATCCGCCTTGAGCATATCCTTGACAGCAACCGGGCCGGCCGCATGATCCTCGGCCAGACCGCGGGCAACCAGGACCAGACCGTCCTCGGTCGTGACCTCGCCCGGTCCGGCGGCACCGTCAACCAGGGTGAACACCTGGCCCCGGCCGAGACGCTGCTTGCCGGAGTCCCAGGAGTTATTGATCATTATGATCATTATGATCTCGGTCATATCAGCCACCCAGTTTAATCTGGATGGTTGCATCCGCTGACGCAGCCCCGACAAAACAGCAGCCGGCCAGGGTGTTGGCAGTGGCCACGTTGGTGACGTTCTTGGCGGTGTCGTCCCAGTAGACATCAGCACCCTGGGCGATTACGGTGGCAGCCACCTTGGGAAGTTCAAACACCTCGCAGGTGGCGAGCATGCCGCTTTCGGTGTCAGCAATATCGCCGAGGGCAACACAGAGACGGTTGCCGACCAGAATAGGGGCGCCGGACAGGACATCAGCCCCGGTGGCGTTGGTCCAGGACATGGACTCGCCGGGTTGGATATGATTATCAGCCATTGTTTTTCTCCTAAAAAATATTGAGCAGGGACCCGGGCCCCATAAGGCGGCCGGGCTGCAGGTTAGCTATTACTCGCCGGCGTTCTTGAAGATGCCGCGATGGTCCATGAGACCCGCGCCAAAATCGTGGCGGACCTTGATGACCAGGGAGTCGGAGTTGAAGTCCATCTCCTCATCGATGAACGGCTGCTCTTCACCCTCCAGGTAGGCGGCCTCAATGACCGGCGCCTGGTTGGGGCTGGCTACCATGTACCAGGCCACGGCGGAGCTCTCGGAAAGATGGGCATCCGCAATGGGGGTGAGGCGTCCGGCCCAGGGGTTATGCACACCGCTGGACATATTGACGTCAGGCAGGGCAGCAGAGCGCAGCAGGATCTCTGAGTCGGTCTCCTGCTCAAGCGGCACCAGGACAAAACCCGGCACGATGTTGAGCAGCTCGCCGGCCATACCCTTCTGCTTGCGCATCGCGGTGCGGGCGGCGGAGAGGTTGCCGGAGTTGATGGTGGCCTGCAAGGCCACTGTCGCCTCCAGGTTATTGTGATCGGCGTGGAACAGATTCTTGCCGTCAGCCATCAATGGGTTGGCGGTGATCAGGCCATAAACGGCATCCGCTTCCATGCGGCGGGCGGCAGCACCGAACATGCTGGTGATGCGGGTGAAGGCCCGGAGATCATCGTTGATCAGCATCTGGCGGGTGAGGCGCACCAAGCGGCCCTTGGAGATGACCCGGTACTTCTCCTGCTTGTCGGAGAACTTGGCGGTCTTGTACTCGCCGTTTTCGCCAAGATCATCCAGGTCAGGGGAGCCGGACAGGGCCACGCCGTACATATCCTTGAAGTCGCTGGCGCCGACCACGGAGGCCATGGGGCGCCAGGTGGCAGGTGCCTCTTCATAGGCCGCCATCAGGTGACGTCCGGAGACGCTGGCCATCAGGGCGGGGAAGTCACTGGTGGAGGCGGAGGAGATGGCACGGCCGGCAAGCTCCATTCTGGAGAGGCCGCGGCAATTAACCCCGGCATGCTCAAGGGACTCACGGGCAAGATCGAGCAGACTCATGCCGCGGAACCCGCGGTGGCCGTCTGCCGGCTTGGCAATCTGCACACCGGAACGGATGAGCAGACCGTCAACGGCCGCCGCCCGGAATTTCTCCGGTGCCTCAAGACCAACCTCGGTGCGGCCAGCGCCGGCGCCGATTGGCTTGTGGCCATCTTTGAGCTGCTGGATGATGGCAGCGCGGGCCGCATCAATGGTCACGCCTTCATTGACCAGTCCCCGGCCATAGTCAGCACCGAGCCCGGCAGCAGACACCGCCTCGTTAATATCGTTTACGCGGGTACGCTCTGCAGCAACGGCAGCGCGGCCTGCAGCCTCAACATCGGCCTGGGTCAGAACGGTAGCACCGTCCTGGCGATTCTCCAGCTCCTTGATCTTGAGCTGGTCTGCATCGGAACGGCTGGCGAGATCCTGCATGAACCTAAGGGCAGTTGCATCATCCGCATCCTTAGCCAGGCCTCGCGATTCTAAAAATTTTCTCAGTTCTTCGTTCACGTCGTTTTCCTCCTGTGATGTTTTTACTCCAAATTCGGCCCGAACCTTAGCGAGGCTATCAGCACCGATGGGTACCAGAGACAATTCACGCAGCTCCCACTTGGTGGAAACCTTCACTGGACCCGCATATTCTTTGCCACCGATCAGCTGCCTTTCGCCCGCAGGGACGTAGAATGCCTCGGTGACCTTATACCCAACAGATACGGCATTAATATGCCCCTCCTCAACCTTCTGGCCGGCATCGCGGCCCGCCTGCACTCTGGAGAAGGTGACCAGACAATCCTTAGCGGCCAGATCCCCGGCCAGACAGTCCTGAAAATCAGAGGCGGAGCCCAGGACATCCTGGACGCTGGAGCGGCTGTGGGTGTCGAGCAGACTGACCGATCCGGAATCCGGCACGATCATGCCGTCCGCGACCAGGACCTCCTCAATTAATTCGAACCGTTCCCAGTCAAAGACGGTGACATACTGCTCGCTGGTGGCCACAAAACGGGCGGAGCGAGCCTCGGCGTCAAAGCTGTCGGGCGTCATCACCATGCCTGCAGCCCGGGTGGTGAGGCCTGGGGTGCAACCGGCCC
Organism: Desulfobulbaceae bacterium; assembly: GCA_027859235.1. Lineage (GTDB taxonomy): Bacteria > Desulfobacterota > Desulfobulbia > Desulfobulbales > SURF-16 > JAJRUT01. Next base: position 4,294 of record JAQIBE010000076.1, on the reverse strand, counting down.
GCTTTAATTCCTTGATTAGTTTCTGGCGCTGTTCCGGAGTCATGGCGTAATCTCGTTTAGAATTTGTTGGTTGGCCAGGCGCAGTTCATAGAGGGGCTTGAGCGCCTGCTCTTCGCGGATGGCTTCATCCAGGATCTCCTCCCAGTCTTCACCCTTCTGGGAGGTGGTCTTGGTGCGGGTGTTGGTGACGGCGACGATGCCCTTGTTGGCGGCGTTGGTGTCCTTCAGCGGGTCGACCCATCCCCAGCCCGGATTCTGCCAGCTATGCGCCTCTTGATAGATCAGGGGGTCGAAGCCGTAACCCGGCAGACCGGGGGTGAGGCCGGCCACAAAGGCAATGTCCATAAACCAGGCGAGGACCCGGTCGAGCACCTTCTCGTTCAAGAAGAACTGCTGGCCGCCATACCCCAGCCGCTCTTCCAGGGAGGCGGAACGGGCGGAGGAGTAGGAGGCCGAGGAGTAATCGTTGGAATAGGACTCATAGCTCATCCCGGTACCGGTGGACTGGCCGCGCACACTCTCGCGGACGAAGGGCTCATACTGGGTGCCGGGCCGGTTATGGCTGGCCACGGTAATGTCGGTGCCCTGGGGCAGACCCTGGATGCGGCCCGACTCCATGTACTTCGGCATATCACCCCAGCCCGGCACATCGCCGGTGGTACCTGGCCTGGCACCCATGCCGCCGACCGTGCCGCCCATGTCCGGGTAGTTGGTCTTGACAAAGATGCCGAAGGCGGCGGCCAGACGGGCGCCGATCCGCTCGGTGGCCTTGTACTCGGAGAGGTCGTAGGACTCCATGAGGATGGCGACAAACCAGGAGATCCCCCTGGTCTGGCTGGCCCGCTCCTTGTTAAAGACGTGGATCATATCCGCGGCCTTGATGCGGCGGGTTGCGCCGGCTCCGCTATAGTAGGAACTGTCGCCCGGGTGCTGGTCAAGGATATGAAAGGCCGCCTTAGCGCCGGTACCCTTGTCGTACTCGATGCCGCGCCGGGCGATGTTGCCGTTCAGCATGACGCCGTCAATGCGGATGTCCAGATGGTCGCACTCGATGACCTCCAGCCGCAGCGGCACGATACCCTTCAGGGAGTTGTCATAGACCCGGTGGATGAGGATCTCGCCGTCAATCCACAGATGGCGCAGGATGAGGCGCTGCATGGCGTTGAAGGAGTCCTGGCCGGAGATGTCGGCATACTTTGCCCACCTGGCCCACAACTTCTCCAGCCCCTTGTTGGCGGCCGAGTCGAGGCTGTTGTCTTTCTTCTTGATGGTAAACTGGGGACGGATGCCGTTGCGCACCACATTATTGCAGATCTTGCCGATGGCGCCGGAGATGTAGGAGTTGTTCTGGGCCTGATCGCGGGCCCGGGCCAGCACAAGTTTGTGGGCCCGTTTGATTTCGGAGTCGGCGCTTTTGTTGCGGGGGCGGAAATTCTTGTTGGCGCCCTCGGCCTGGCCGGCCACATAGGTGCGGTAGGACTCACGGCCATAGCGATACCTGGCAGCGCGGCCGGGGGAGACGATATTGATGGTGCCGCCCACCATGGCGGTGACGGCATCATAGGCCACGGTGCGGATACCGGATGGCCCGGTTGTCTTGACAGGGGAGACCACTATCTGCGCCCCGGAAATTCAGCGTTGGAGTAGGAGAGCTCGCCGCCCTGCTGGGCCTGGGCCAGTTGCATCTCCAGGGAGGTGATCATGCGGCTGATATTGGGCAGCTCCGCCCGGGTGAACTTGTTGCCGCTCACCTCCCAGGACTGGTTGCCCTCAAGGATCTTTTTCTCAGCGTTGCGGTAAAGCTGCAGACGTTCCTGAATTTCTGCGACAGTGGCCATGAAACCCTCATAGTTTTTTTATGGTTGACTATGGGGGGTATAGTAAGGCAGGGAAATGAAATAAAAAAGGGGGGCTTTACCACGGGTGGTAAATTACCACGGGTGGTAAATTACTACAGGTGGTAAATTACCACCTGTAGTAAGCGGCCTGGTTAGGGGCGGCACTGAACGTTCAATATTCTACTGGAACCATTTCCTCGGAAGAACAACTTTCAAGGGGTATCTTCTTTCCATAAAAATTTCCCAGCAGTCCTGCAGCTGCCCCTTGGTTAACCTGAAGGCCTGCCATACCCCTTCAAGTTCTGCAGTGGTTCTGGTTGTTCCCCTCACATTGATCCCGGCAAAGTTACTTTGCACCCTCCATGAATTAAAAAAATCATCCTTGGTTATGGCCAGATCACAAAGCTGATGAAACCATCTTGGGTCAACAGCGTGAATAGATCGGCCGCGGCAATGGCAATATTCTTCAAAATCTTTATTGGTCAGATCATAATCGTATTCGTTGATTTGCAGCAGTATGTCCATGTCCTGGCAGATGCTGACAGGTAATGGCCCGCGCCAGCCTGTTTGTTCATAAATTGTTTTTACCATGGTCTTCATCCTCCAGAGGTGAATGATAAAAAAACCGACTGACCCTTGTCACCGAAAGGCCAGCCAGTTCACCTGGTTAAATTGTTACTCCGTCAATCGGTCAGCAATATTGGTAATCTTGTTGGTCTGCATTACGGCACATCCCTGAAAGGTGCTATGAACGCGGGGCAGGGTTTATTTATTTTGACACCGGCGATGTTGTGATGAACCCGGCTGTCGGATGGCCTGACGTACACAAGATCGATTGAGCCTATCTTTTTCTCGATATACCGCAAAAGGTCTTCCTGCATGTCCATGGCCTGATTGACAATGACCTCCAGGACTACCCCCAGATCAAAGACACCTTCGTTTTCAGCATCGCGCAGACTGTGGACCAGGGACGATAACGGGTGCATGGTGGCGTGGATGGCCTCAATCAGATTTTCTTCCACATTATCTTCATGGCCGCGCAAATTTTCCTGAATAGAGATACTCATTACGCCACCTCTACAACTTCTGAACTGTTAGGAGCTATGCCCACGAACCACGGTTCACCCACCAGGGTGATTTCCCGGTATTGTTTGACCATGACATCATGGAAGACCCGGAAGGAAGGGGCATGGTGGTGGAAAGATTCCATGAACCAGGTGCGGAAAAGTTTATACAGGGTCTGCTGGCTGCAGCTCACCTCACCGGTCTGACAGCAGCGGGTGGTGAACCATTGGCGGCAGACAGACGACAAGGCCACCTGGTACCCGCTCCCTGATCTGGCATGCTTGAGCACGAGGAGGGGTTCATCAACCCCGACATAATACATATCCGGACCGGGACAATCGGGCTGGGACAGACCGGTGGCCCCGCTGTTATTCAGGAGCAGCTCAGTGCCGCGGCCGAACAACTCCCTGAGGAGACGATCCACCAGCTGCCATTTTTGGGATTCAGGGAGCTGCTGCTGGCCGATCACGGCGGTGAGGAGTGAGGCACCCTCCTTGATTTCCGCCTCCAGGGCGAGGATCTTGGTCTTTTTATTGGGCGTCCCTGTTTCCAGATCAATCCACCGGGCGATCACCTGGGAACGGCGCTTGGCATCGTAACCCGTGATAAGGGTCATGGTGGCCTGAAAGTCGAGTTCGTAGAGTGGGCGTTTTTCGTTTTTCTTGTCTCTATAATCAACGAGTCCAAAACTGGACTCGTTGATTGCTTCCTGGTCAATAAGGGATTTAATATCCCGCAGGACATGATTGTGTTGTTTGTCGGTGAGCTCGGAAATTTCCAGGCTGGTCATCTTCTGGCTGAAATTGGTGGGGATGGTGGGTACGGATGTACCGGTGGTGAGATTACTCATGATTTTGCTCCTTTACGAAGAATTAAAAATTCCCGCCCATTCCGCTGCAAAACGGAAAAAGGGCGACACATGCGGGTTTGCAGACCGGGCAAAGGACCGGCGGACCCGAAGGTCCCCCGCATGGCCACCCAAAGGAGTGTCATGCTACGAACGCGTGTACCCGTTCTCAGGGCATAAAAAAACCGCCTGATCCAAGAGAGGGGCGGTGCGTCCGCCTTTGCTCGGGCTGCAAAACCCGGCTGCCGGTATTCCGGCAACAGGAGGAGCATAGCCCGATCCCTCTTTTTCTGTCAAGCGAATTGTTAAAAAAAACCGCCCCGGGCCGGACAACCCGGCCCTGCCTACATATCGGGACAAGCCACACGTATGTTGCATTAATCTATTTTGGTATTCTGTAGTCATAAATCACCTAATTAATTTAATCCCGAGACTGGCAGTTTATCGCCTGTTGTTAGCTTCAAGAACCTACCACGGAGCTATCTGGCACCCAGGCGAACTCAGCAACCGGAAAATGGCTGCCACATCCGCAGCAGAAAGTTCC
>JAQIBE010000302.1 GCA_027859235.1 Desulfobulbaceae bacterium | reverse complement strand
ATTTCACGTTTTTCATCTTCATTAAAGGCAAGACGACCGCAATCAGCAAAACGCTCCATGGCGGTGCGGGTCACCTCACTATTCTCACCCTTCAGGAAATAAAGATACCGTTCAAAATTACTCGCCACCTGAATATCCATGGAGGGGCTCGTGGTATGCACCACCTTGGCCAGGGAATAATCCCCGTCTGCCACAAAACGGGAGAGCAGATCATTCTCATTGGTGGCAAGAACCAGATTGCCAATGCGTTCAGGCAACATCTGTTTGGCAATGAAACCGGCAAAGATATCACCAAAGTTGCCCGTGGGTACGGAAAAGTCCACCTTGCCGGAGTCAAAGCGCAGGGCGGCGTAGATGTAATACACCACCTGGGCCACGATCCTGGCCCAGTTAATAGAGTTGATCGCCCCGAGACCATGGTTATCTTTAAACTCAAGATCATTGAAAATGGTCTTGACAATGGCCTGACCATCATCAAAGGTGCCCTTAATGGCTATATTAAAGACATTTTCATCCAGCACCGTGGTCATCTGCAGCTCCTGAATCGGACTGACCCGTTTATGGGGATGGATGATGAAGATATTGATCCTCTCCTTGCCGCGCACGCCGTAGATGGCGGCGGAACCGGTGTCACCACTGGTGGCGCCGAGAATATTCATCCGCTCACCACTCTCACGCAGCAAGTACTCAAACATATTGCCCAGGAACTGCAAGGCCACATCCTTAAAGGCCAGGGTTGGTCCATGGAATAATTCAAGGATATGCACCCCGCCCTTCTCAACCAGAGGCGTCACCTCAGGATGGCTGAAACTGGCATAGGAACGCTGAATAATATCCCTTAAATCATCTTGCGGGATATCCGGAGCAAAGAGTCGAATCACCTCAAAGGAGAGGTCGCTAAAGGATAATGGCGCCAACCGTTCTGCAGATCCGGACAGAGATGGAATCGTTTCAGGCAGAAGCAGACCACCATCGCGGGCAAGTCCCATCAACACCGCTTCTTTAAAGGAGACCGGTTCAATCTGGCCTCTGGTACTTATATATTTCATTATATTTTCCTCAGCTCTAGCAACGCGTGCACTGATCACATTCATACAAACAGCGCCCTTCCATCTCGGCAGGCTTATCAAGCCCCAGTAAACACAGGATCGTCGGGCCAATATCCTTTAGCGACCCACCCTTTGCCAATGACTTTGACTGCAGCCCGTCATCAACCAGAATACAGGGCACAGGGTTCAAGGTATGGGCCGTATAGGGTTCACCCTTGATCCCATCATACATTATATCGGCATTGCCATGATCTGCGGTAATGAGCACCGTCCCGCCGCATTTCTGTACTTTATCAACAATGAACCCCAGATTCTCATCCACGGTTTCACAGGCCGCAATGGCGGCCGCAAGAAGGCCTGTATGGCCGACCATATCGGCGTTGGCAAAATTGAGAATAATCAGGTCATAGATATCTTCATCAAGCTTTGCCAGGAGCTGTTGCGTTATCTCAGGACAACTCATGGCCGGCTTCTCATCATAGGTGGCAACCTCTTTAGGTGAGTTCACCAGGACCCGGTCTTCACCGGGGAAAGGCTCCTCACGGCCACCATTAAAAAAGAAGGTAACATGGGCATATTTTTCAGTTTCAGCAATACGAAGCTGTTTAAGCCCTGCCCGACTCACCTCTTCCCCCAGGATATGGGTGAGGGTATGGGGGGGGAAGGCAATGGGCAGATCAAAGGTTTCATCATAGCGGGTCATGGTGACAAGCATGCCCAGCTGCGGTCTGTTGTGCACAGCAAAACCAGAAAACCCCTCTTCGCTGAAAACACGGGTCAACTCACGGGCACGATCCGCTCTGAAATTAAAAAAGCAGATCACGTCTTGATCCTGCACCGGGCCAATGGGCTTTCCGTTCTTGACGAGAACAATGGGCTTGATAAACTCATCAGTTTCGCCCCGGCCGTAGGCGGCTTGAACCGCTGTGACGGGATCATCATCCGACAGTACACCAACGCCATCCACTATACCTTTCCAGGCGAGCTCAACCCTCTCCCAGCGATTGTCACGATCCATCCCGTAAAAACGACCACCGATGGTGGCCACCGCACCCGTTCCCATCTCAGCCAGACCTTCACAAAGCTGGTGCATATAGTCTGAGCCGCTGGAGGGAGGGGTATCACGGCCATCCATAAAACAATGGATATAAACGTCCTTGAGGCCTTTGTCACTGGCCATAGCAACCAGGGCGAGGAGATGATCAATATGGCTATGTACGCCGCCGTCCGATAATAAGCCGATAAGATGCAGGGCTGAACCGTTTGCCCTGGCGGTCTCAATGGCCCTGAGAAGCTGTGGATTTTTCGCTATATCGCCTGACTTCACCGCCTGATTTATACGACTGAAATCCTGATGAACAACGCGGCCTGCACCAATATTCAGATGGCCAACCTCAGAATTGCCCATCTGCCCATCAGGCAGCCCCACCGCACCATTATGGGCCAGGAGGGTGGTACTGGGGTATTCCTTCTGCCATCTGTCCATATTGGGTGTATGGGCCATAAACACCGCATTGGTTTGCGTTTCAGCACCCACACCCCAGCCATCAAGAATGGCAAGAAGAACTGGTTTTTTCATGTCACATCAATCTCAAGTCTTGGGGCATCATGCCATAATCCTTCAATATCATAAAATTTACGGGATTCATGATAAAAGATATGCACCACCACGTCATTATAATCGAGGAGAACCCATTGCCCTTCATTATACCCTTCAGCTGAAAACTGACTAATGCGTTTCTTGCGCATATGGGCGCCAATGGCATCAGCCAGACCCTGGACATGACGGGTTGAACGGCCAGACATCACGACAAAAAAATCAGTAAAGGAAGACAGGCCGCGAACATCTATGACCACAATATCTTCAGCTTTTTTATCATGGGCAGTCTGGGCAAGCAGTCGCGCGAAATCTTCACTGGATAAATCGTCCAGTGAATTATGTTTTTTTTGCATTTTTTTCTCTATGAGATGAGGTTGAAGAGTCTAACGAGCAGACATCTTGTTTCAGAAATTTTCTTTCAGAAAGCTTATAAGTTCCCAATGCCAGATATCCGGCTGATCTAAATAACAGGGATGGGCAGCCCCCTGAATGAACACAAGTTCAGAATCAGCAATGGAGCTGTTTAAGACATTGGCATTGGCAAGGGGGGAAATCCCATCCTCTGTTCCCCAGACAATTAAGGTGGGCACCTTGATATCAACCAGCTTATCAGCAATGTCCTCAACACCAACAGCACCAATGAGGACCAAGCCGCCGACCAGTTCAGGATGGGCAATGGCAAAATCAAGACTCACCTTACCCCCCATGGATGGCCCGACGAGTACAGGCTTATCCAGCTTTTGATTCAAAATAACCTGCTTCAGAACCTGACCAGGAGCAACATCAGCCTGCGGGGATTCTCCAAAGCCGGGGAGATCAAGGGCATAAACGCCAAATCCTTCAGCATGCACCACTTCCAGAGTACCAAGAGTCTCCCACGTTTGCGCATTAAATTTCATGCCGTGTAAAAACAAAAGCGTCTTACGACGCTCCATTGACCTCTTTAAATGAACTGAATATCCGTCAAATTCTATTGTATCATCGACTATTTTCGCCATGTAAACCCCTTTATTTTGCAAGAGATTGTAAAATCACCTTAACAATTGATCCCCTTGTAGCCAATTTTTCAGCTTCCGTCCACCTCAATCAACCCAAATTACAGGCAGGATACATTTGACAACCATGGTCTGTCGGGTATACTCGCTGAGGTTTTATAAAATCATTTTTTTTAAGATAGACATATTCAGATAAAAACATATGTCAAATCAGGCGGTTAATCAGAATCTACCGATTACCCCTGCTGCCCCAAATTTAAACGCTCTTCAGGAGTCCAGGCATGAACAAAAGCCTTAAGTGGAAACTAGCATTACTCATTCTTCTCATCGGATATGCCGGTGCAACCCTATTCCCATCAGTATATGCAAAGCTGAAGGGGGATGAGTATATTGCTGCAGTGAAGTCCAGCCCTGTTCTTTCATTGACTGACCGCTACTTAACCTCACCTGGTCTGCAGGAAGGTCTTGACCTGCAGGGCGGCATGCACATTGTCCTCAAGGTTGACCTGGAAAAGGCCATTGAAAATGCCCTTAACTTCAGCACGGATCACCTTAAAAACCAACTGAAGGAACAGCAGCTCACCGTTGTAGAAATGCCATCGGGCTCCCCGCACAAGGTGTTGTTTACCCTGCCGAACAAAAGCAGTCTGGCCCAGATTGAAGCGATCATAACCGAAGATTTCAGCGACCTGCGACCAGAGGTTAAGCAGGAGGGCGATTTCCCCCGCATCTTCCTCACCTTAAAACAGAAACGGATCGATTTTATAAATGAAAAGGCTGTAGATCAGGCCCTTGAAATTATAAGGAACAGAATTGACCAGTTCGGTGTTTCCGAACCCGTGATTGTCCGCCAAGGTAATGATGAAATTATTGTCCAACTCCCCGGGGTTAAGGATAAAAGCAATGCCAAAAACCTCTTGGGTGAAACAGCCCAGCTTGAATTCAAGCTGGTTGACCGTGCGGCATCCGCCGCCATCATACCCCTGGTAGAACAGGCCAAAGCTGCTGGAAAATACCGCGATGGCGAGGATCGGCAAATCATCAATGATCTCCTGCGCCACCAGCTCCCAGAAGACACCGCAATTTATTTTGAGAAGGAAATTATTGCGGAAACCGGTGTGACCAGATTTACCCCTCTGGTCCTAAAGGAGCAGGTCCTCATGACAGGTGAGACGGTTGCTGATGCTCAGGTTCGCATTGGCGGCAATTTCAACGAGCCTTACGTGAGTCTTGATCTCACGGGTACGGGTCAGAAGATATTTGCCGAGATTACGGGTGACAATATAAATGAGCGTTTGGCCATTGTCCTTGACGGCAATGTCCGTTCTGCCCCCAACATCAAGTCCAAAATTCGTGGCGGCAGCGCCATGATTGAAGGCAATTTCACCTTTGAAGACGCCACATCCCTGGCCATTGTTCTCCGGGTCGGTGCTCTTCCGGCCCCTGTTGACATTGTCCAGGAAATGACGGTCGGCGCCTCTCTCGGTCAAGACTCCATTGATCGGGGAATCAATTCAGGCCTGCTGGGGACAGCCCTTGTCTTCCTGTTCATGATTGTCTACTACCGTTTGTCGGGTCTTATTGCCAACTTCGCCCTGTTGCTCAACATCCTCTTTGTCTTCACCGGACTGGCCGCATTACAGGCCACCTTAACCCTGCCCGGCATTGCCGGTATTATCCTTTCCATTGGCATGGCCGTGGACTCCAACGTTCTTATCTTTGAGCGCATGCGTGAAGAATTTGGCCTCGGCAAATCGCCGCGCGCAGGTATTCAGGGTGGTTATGACAAAGCCTTCTGGACCATTGTTGATTCCCAGGTCACGACACTCATCACGGCCATGGCGTTGTTTTTATTCGGCACAGGCCCCATTAAAGGCTTTGCCGTGACCCTTTCTCTCGGTGTAACCTTCAACCTGTTCACCACCCTCTTTGCCTCCCGCCTTGTTTACGACTTTCTGTACGCCAAGCGGTTACTCAAGCCCATTAACTTCCGTGAAGCCTTTAAACAGCCCAAGATAGATTTCATGGGCCTGCGCAAAATCACCTTCACCATTTCCGGCATCCTGATTTTGGTTGGTCTTTTTTCCGGCATGCAGATCATGCGCGGCCAAGGCAATCTCGGTGTTGATTTTGCCGGAGGCGCCATGCTGCAATACAAGGCAGATAAATCCTTTGACCTCACCGACGTGCGCACGGTCTTGAAAGACTATGACCTCCAGCCCGTTCCCAGCGAAAACAGGCTCATCGTTAAGATTAAGAGATCTGCCGAAGTCGTCGGAACTGAAGCTGACGTTGTAACCCAGCTCATGACCGATCAGCTTGGTCATTATAACTGGGTTCTTGAAAGCCAATCTGAAATTGGCTCCTCTGTCAGCTCAATGCTGCAGACCAAGGCCTTGCAGGCCATTTTCATTTCCCTGCTGGGTGCTATCTGTTATCTGGCCCTGCGCTTTGATATCCGTTTTGGTGTCGCGGCAGCCCTTGCCACCTTCCATGACGTTATTGTCGTACTTGGTCTCTGCTATATCCTAAACATTGAAATAACCCTCCTCATCGTCACAGCACTCCTGACCCTTGCAGGGTATTCCCTGAACGACTCTGTTGTTGTCTTTGACCGCATTCGTGAAAACATGCGCAAAGAGGATGCCCCGGACTTCAGGACAACACTCAACCTGTCCATCAATCAGGTTATGAGCCGAACCTTTGTAACGTCACTCACCTCCGTCATGGTTATGGCTGCCCTCTTCTTCCTCGGCGGAACAGTTATCCATAACTTCTCCTTTGCCCTGTTGGCAGGTATTATTGTCGGTACCTATTCATCCATCTTCATTGCCAGTCCCATTCTGTATATCTGGCGAAAAGACTAAGCATGGGCCACCTGCAGCTTCCAGAACATATTAAGGAAATTTCTGACCAGGAATCCTTCACGTTTAATTGTCACCCTGGAGTTGCCTGTTTCACCGACTGCTGTCACCAACTTGAACTGGCTCTAACGCCCTATGATGTTGTGCGCTTACGCAAAAAACTTGGCATTACCACCCAGCAATTCCTCGGGGAATACGGAGTTATTGAATGGGAAGAGGGAGACTTCTTTCCCAGGGTATATCTCGGCATGCAGGATGATGGTCAGGTCAGCTGTCCCTTTGTTACAGACCAAGGGTGCAATGTGTATGACGGGAGACCTGGTCCCTGCCGCACCTACCCCTTAGGGCGCGGGGCGTATCAACTTGAAGACGGCAGTTACGGGGCCATGCATGTTGTCTTACATGAACCCCATTGTCATGGCTTTGCAGAGAAAGACATCCAATCTGTTGCTAAATGGACCGAGGGACAGGAATTACACGAGTATAACCGCATGAATGATGCCATGATTGCCATTCTGCACCATCCGGACACCATTAAAAAGAAACCGACCCTCGAGCAACGGTCTCTCTTTCTTGACACCCTCTATGACCTTGATACCTTTCGTGGACGGGGCAAGATTGTCGATGCTGACCGTTTAACCGACGAAGAATTTCTCCTGGCGGCCATAAACTGGCTCAAGCTGCAGCTCTTCGGATTTTTCAAGTTCTAACCATCATGTCTGTTGCAGCTCTGACAATCACCACTCAAAACAAGGACCCTCTTCCGCCTGAAACCAGTGCCAAATTACGCGCAATCGCGGCAACCTACTGTGACGCCGGCGGCGAGTGTCATGGCCCTGACCATGCTCTGCGGGTAGAAAAGACCGGTCTGTACATTGGTCAGCACATGGATTGCAGGCTGGATATTATTGCGGCGGGTGCCATCCTCCATGATATTGGCAGGAGACAGGAGACCGCCAGTAAAGGGCGATTATGCCATGCCGTTTACGGAGCAGAACTGGCCCGGTCCATCCTCCGGGATTTCCACTTCAATGCTGCGGATATCGAAGCCATTTGTCATACGATCAGATGCCATCGCTATCGTGATACAATGATCCCCCAGTCCATTGAGGCTGAAATTATTTTTGACAGCGACAAGCTTGATTCCATCGGCGCCATAGGCATTGGCCGCGCCTTCCTTTTCGCCGGAGAGATTGGGGCAAAACTGCATAATAGTGATCAAGACCTCATGGACTCAAAAGCATATACCGCTGAAGACACCGCCTACCGCGAGTTCAAGATCAAGATGTGCAAGATCAAAGACCGGATGCTCACCCCCATAGGCCGGCAACTGGCCCTTGAGCGTCACGCCTTCATGGAAGTTTTCTTCACCCGACTGGATAAAGAATTTTTTGGAAGTTAACGTTTCTCGCCAATGATATTTTTTCAGCAATGTGGTAGAAGATATCCTGCACAGCATATTAAATTATAAACGATTCATGCGCACCTCATGACAGGTCAACGGAGCATACACATGTCTAAAGTAAAAGTCATTGTCCTCACGGGATATGGTACAAATTGTGAAACCGAGATGGCTCACGCCTGTAAACTTGGCGGCGCTGATCAAATTGATATCGTCCATGTGAGCGAACTTCTGCACGGGGAATACAGCCTTGATGATTACCATTTCCTCAATTTACCCGGCGGTTTTCTTGACGGTGATGATCTTGGTGCTGGTCAGGCCGGGGCCTTTCGCTTCAGATATGCCACAGTGAAACCCACAGGGGAAAAGCTCCTTGCCCAGTTCCTCCGTTTTATTGACGCAGGGAAACTCATCCTGGGTGTGTGTAACGGTTTTCAGCTCATGGTTAAAATGGGATTACTGCCAGGCTTTGACAATTGCCATGAAGAGCGTCAAGTCAGTCTGACCTATAATGACTCATCCAAATTTGAAGACCGGTGGGTTAATCTCAAAGTTGATGAAGATTCACCCTGTGTTTTCACTAAGGGCTTGTCAGATCTCTACTACCCCATTCGCCATGGCGAGGGAAAGTTTGTTGCCCGGGACGAAGCAACCATGCAGCGGGTTCTCGACAATAAACTTGTTGCCATGCGCTATGTGGATCCTATAACAGGTGAAACAACCACTGACTTCCCGGCAAACCCCAATGGTTCCTTTGATGGCATTGCCGGCATCTGTGATCCCACCGGCCGATTATTTGGCCTCATGCCGCATCCTGAGGCCTTCTTAAACCGCGTTAATCATCCACGCTGGAGTCGGGAAACGCTGCCGGAAGAAGGACAGGGGGTTGCCCTCTTTAGAAATGGTATTGATTTTATCCGTGCGAACCTACTGTAAACAAATCTCACTTAGAATCACTGATGAAAGTCACAACCACTCTTGATTCAAAGACATAGTTACCCATGACAACAGCCATTCAGGAAGAACCCGCCGCAAATGATGCTGCCAAAAGAATTGTTGCCAGCATCATGGGACTACGCAAAGCTGCCCTCTGGCTTGGTGGTGCTGTTGCCTGCGGGACAACAGGACTATTTTTCATATCACCCCTTATTTTTGTATTTCTCCAAAACCATCTCTCGCAAGAGTTGGCCTTTTTTACCGTTGCTGAACCGTTTCTGGCCCATGTTAAGCTGGCCTTTGTTTCGACCATTTTCATCCTGATGCCGGTTATGGCCTTTTTCCTCTGGCGCTCGCTGTCTAAGCCATTCAAACTCACCGCTACATCACAATTTTGGTTTTTACTTTTCACCTGCTTCCTGTTTTATGCAGGCAGTCTCTTCTGCTACTTCATTACGCTGCCCTTCGGGGTAAAATTTCTCCTGGGTTTTGAATCAGAACAGATCAAATCCATTATCTCTGTCGGACGTTTTGTAAACTTCATCACCGTATTCATTTTGGCCTTCGGCCTTATCTTTGAACTTCCAATTTTTATGGTATTTTCCGGCAAGGTGGGATTAATCAGCTGCCAGAAGTTCCAGCAGAACAGGCGGTACGCCCTGCTCGGCATTGCCATTGCAGCAGCACTTCTCACCCCTACCCCGGATGTTGTCAATATGCTCCTCATGGGTGGACCTCTTTACTTACTGTATGAAGCGGGGATTCTTATCCTGAAAGTACTCCGGATAAAATAGAACTGCAGGCTGCAGCAGGACTGTCTAAAATTCCTTCAGAACAATCCCTTTCTGCAAGAGGTAGGCACTGGTGACCCCAAGTATTTCCATGAGACCACAGGATGGACTTCGAGATTTCACACACATCCCGGCAACCTCCTGCAGTTCACATATCTTAAAGACCTGTTCGGCCCCTGCCAGAAAGGCTTCACTCACATCATCACCAGTCTGCGTCAGCAGCGATGCTTTGCCATTAATAACATCCATGCCGTCGCCACCTATGATTATTGCTGGATTACGGGGAGTTGCTAACCCTCCTAACTGTTCAGGACATACTGGAATCCATCTTTTATCCGCCAGAAATTGTAAACAAGATTCACTTGGTTTACTCTTACCGTCATATCTGGTTTTCAAACCAATTAAGCAACTGGATACAAGCCAAACAGGCCCTTCTTCATGTTTTTTCATCAATTTAACATCATAAATAGATTTTTCTTTGCATTTTCAGTAAATTAGGGTATCAAAATTAATTGATCTTTGATTAAATCGTCTCAGACAACACCTTTAAAGATCTTATGGGGGCATAAAACCCGGCGATCGCTACTGTCAGATTAATATTGAAAGTTTAAACAACGAGTCGTGTTATGCGTGCTATTAGTTTACCCCAATTAAACCCTTACGAGAGGAAGAAGCTCTTCATCCTTTCTGCCATCACCTTATGTTTCATTACCATGTGGATTCTTTTTTCAGCCAATGGAACCCTCCATTTAGTTACAGTCCAATCTGAACTTTCCAAAGTCGATAATGAGAATAATGCATTACGTACTAAGAATGAGGAGTTACGGGCTGAGATAACCAAGCTTAAAACAGACTCTGGATATCTCGAACAGGTGGCCAGACAAGAAGGCTTTCTCAAACGAGATGAGATGGTCTTTGTGTTCAAATAGGGTTTGCGTCTAAACGACAGGCTTCAGAAACAAATACCCTAGCTGTCAAATTCCCATATCCTCAATAATCCACGTTACCGCCTCCATAAGATTCTTTGCAACATAGGCTGGCTGTACCACTTGAGTCGGACCGATATACTCATAATCACCCGCACCATAACCGGTCAACACCAGCACCGGGGTCGCCCCGCATTTCACTGCAGCCTTTAAATCTGACCAGCGATCACCCACGACATAGGATTTATGTAAATCAATACCAAGCTCTGCTGAAGCCTGATCAAACAGACCTGTCTTTGGTTTACGGCAATTACAATCAATACGGTACTTATCCTCCTTTGCTTCAGGATGATGCGGGCATATAAAAATGCCATCAACATGGGCCGAAACCTTACTCAGAGCATCATTCATTTTACGATGAACCAGATCGAGTAATTCCGCCGGAAAATATCCCCTTGCAAGTCCAGATTGATTCGTCACCACAGCCACTGGCACCTCATGGTCATTGAGCAATTTAATGGCCGCAGCAGCATCAGGCAGCATAACAAAGCGGTCAATATGGTTGATATACCCCATCTGCTCATTAATGGTTCCATCCCTGTCTAAAAAAACGCCACCTCTCATCTTCTTTCCTTATTTTATATTTTAACGAATAATTTTTAAAAAAAACTTATAACACCATGTTCTAACAGGCTTTCCGCTTGCCATACCCCTTTACATGTGGGTAGTATAGAGTATATTAATCAATGACATAATGACATAAACACAGTTTAACAAATAAGTCATTTCCCTTGAGGCATTGACCGAGGGGCAACTAATGCCAAACCACAACCATAACTATAAACTTATGATCCCAAAACTTACTAAACAACTGGCCTTTCTGTTATCCATTCTCATATTAACCGCTACACCACAATTCTCGTTTGCAGCCTGCATCGAAGGTGATTGCACTAATGGTTTTGGCATTGCCAAAAGTCGTAGTGGCACGAGGTATGAGGGCGAGTGGGCCAATGCTAAAAAAGACGGTCAGGGCACACAAACATACCCCAATGGCGATGTCTACACAGGAGATTGGCTCAATGGTGACCGGAACGGTAAAGGCACCATGAAATTTGCCAATGGCGAAGTGGTCACCGGCACTTTCAAAAAAGGTAGACTCGTTGCAGAAACCGCCGCACCGGCAAAAAAGAAAGAACCTGCACCAGAAATTAAAACGACAACTCCGGTTAAGCCTGCTCCTGTTAAAGCTGCTGCAGAAAAGGTCTATAAACTTAAGGGCGGAATTAAATATATTGGCGATGTTAAAAACGGCATTCCACACGGTAAGGGATCTATGACCTACCCTGACGGCTCAAGGTATGATGGGTATTTTAAAGATGGTAAGCGAGATGGGGAAGGTACCTACCGGCTTGCAAACGGCATGGTTCACTCTGGTGCCTTTAAAAACGGTCTGTCTTCAGGTTATGGGAAACGAATTTATCCGAAGAATGGCACCTACACAGGTGACTGGATTGATGGAAAAAAACAAGGTAAAGGCACTTTTTCCTTTGATAAAGGCGGGAGATATACCGGGAATTGGCAAGCAGGTGTTTACCATGGCCAAGGTGCACGTTTCTTTGCAGACGGGAGTCAATATGTAGGCGAATTCCGGGACAGTGAAATGACAGGTAAAGGTACCTTTACTGACCCTCAAGGAAATACTTTTCTTGGCACAATGAAAAACGGCGTAGGAACAGGAAGTGGTACCACAACTTTAAAAAATGGTGCCCGCTACACTGGAGGTTTTACAGAAGGTCTCATGTCAGGCCAAGGAACCTATACCTTCAAGAATGGCAATAAATTCAGCGGTCAGTTTACAAAGGGCGCAATGGGTCCCACAGGAACCATGACCTTTGCTGACGGGAAAACCTACGATGGTGCATGGAAAGATAACGAAATGAATGGCACAGGCGTATTAACCTTTCGTGACAAATCAAAGTATACAGGGGAATTCGTTAAAAATAAGGCCCATGGCAAAGGTAAATTTGTTTATGCTGACGGCTCTCGCTATACAGGTGATTTCAAAAATGGCATGCGTGACGGTGCTGGTATCTTTACCTTTAAGAATAACGACATGTTTACCGGCACCTGGCACTCTAACCGCAGGAATGGTAAAGGGAAATACACCTTTGCATCAGATATTTCATGTATTGGAACATGGAAAAATGACGAACTGGTTGGCGTTCCAACCTTTCAATATCCAAACGAAGATATGTATAAAGGCAGCCTTAAAAACGGCCTTCGTAATGGTACGGGAGTCTATCTCTTTAAAAACGGAGATCAGTATAAAGGCTTGTGGAAAGATGGCACAGCACATGGCAAAGGTGTTTTCAGCCCGAAAAACGGCCCGAGTCAAGAGGGTAATTGGCTTAATGGCAACCTTACACCTTAATAAGACATTCTCCATTATCTAAAACGAAAGGGCCGAATACTCTTTGAGTATTCGGCCCTTTCGTTTTATAAGAACCTGCTCCAGGGATTAGAAATCAAGAACCCTGAACATCTAAACATTTACCAGCCAGCAACATATCCTCAAATTTATCCGCGGCAACCGCAGGACTAAAGAGATATCCTTGCAGCTCATCACAGCCCAGATTGCGCAGAAAAAGATACTGCTCATACTTCTCAACCCCCTCTGCAACAACCTTCATCCGTAAACTTTTACCCATGGAAATAATCGCGGTAATAATAGCCACATCATGCTCATCATGGGGGATATTTGCCACAAAAGATCTATCGATTTTGAGTGTATCTAAGGGAAACTGCTTTAAGTAATGCAGGGATGAATAACCTGTGCCGAAATCATCCATCGCAAACTGTACACCCATACTCTTAATCTCAGTCAAGACATGAATGGCATTTTCTTCCTTCTCCATGACAACACTTTCAGTAATCTCAAGTTCAAGCCCTTCAGGCGCTAAACCGGATTCATCAAGGGCCTCCTTGATGAGAGAAACCAAATTCTCCTCTTGAAACTGCCGGGGAGATAAATTTACGGCAATAGGGATTTCATACCCCATATCCCACCACTTCTTTGTATCTTTCGTTGCCGTTTTCAACACCCACTCACCGAGAAAAACAATGAGACCCGTCTCCTCAGCCATGGGAATAAAATCAACAGGGGATACTAGAGTCCCATCAGGGCGTAACCAGCGCACCAACGCCTCCATACCAATAATCTTGCCGGTTTTCATATCAACTTTGGGCTGGTAATAGACAATAAATTCTTCTTTATCAATTGCCCGGCGAAAATCACCCTCAAGCTTCAGCCTTTTTTTAATTTTCTTACCCATTTCCTGATGGAAAACCTGATATGTATTCCCGCCACTTTTTTTGGCTTGAGCCATGGCGAGATCACCATTTTCCATAAGAGTCTGCGGCTCAGTGGCATCTTCCGGGGCAAACGTAATACCAATACTTGCAGAAATAAAAATCTCATGTCCCTGATGAAATATTGGCAGAGTTAAGACCATATTTATCTGTTCAGCAACCCTAACAGCACCTTCTGCACTGGATAACCCCTCAAGCACAACCCCAAATTCATCACTTCCAAGGCGAGCAAGAATGGCATGTCCGATACACCCCTCTAGACGCCTGCGAACTTCCTGCAATAAAAAATCACCCACATTATGACCCAGACTATCATTTACCTGTTTGAAGTTATCAAGATCAAGCATGAGCAGGGCAACCTGTTCCCCATGGCGAGCTGCATCCTCTAACACACCGACAAGCCGTAACGTAAAGAATGTTCTATTGGGTAAACCTGTTAACCCATCATGATTCGCCTGGTATTTAAGTTCATCCTTATGCCTCTTAATCTCCGACATATCATGAAACACCGCTACAAAATTACAAATATCTCCCCAGAGATTTCGCACCGCTGACAACGCTACCTTCTGAGGGAATTTCTCCCCATTTTTTCGACGATTCCAGAGCTCGCCTTCCCAGTGGTCCTCTTTCTGCAGAATATCTTTAAGATCAATATTTCCTTGATCATTTTCAGCGTCCTGCAGGATATAAATGGTTTTCCCAACGAGATCATTCTGCTCATGGCCAGTAATAGTAGAGGCCATGGGGTTTGCCTTCGTGATTATCATTTCGGCATCAGTGACCAAAATACCTTCAAGAGACGTCTTAAAAATATTCTCAACAAAACTCAGTTGATTAATTTCATTTAATTTGGATTTGACCCGGGCTCGAACCTCAAGGGCATGAAAGGGTTTAGATATATAATCACAGCCCCCAAGCCGAAAACCCTGGGCGATACTTTCAGTATCAGCCAGGGATGTAATGAAAACGATTGGAATAGATCTCGTTTGAGGATTTTCTTTAAGAACACGACAAACTTCAAACCCATCCATCTCAGTCATCACAACGTCTAACAGAATGATATCCGGCTTATTTTTTTCCACAAACTCAAGGGCCTTAATACCATTCGTAGCAATTCCAAGGCGATATTCATCACGAAGCACATCAGCCAAAAGATCAATATTCATCATGGTGTCATCGACAATAAGCACCAAGGGTTTTTGTTGTTTTTCTAAGGTCATTAGTCCGCTATATCATCGTGTAACAAAATATTAAGTTCCGAGCAGATTTTACGTAACAATCCTAAGGCATCATCATAGGCATACATCCGAATCATTTTACGAAGGTTGGCGACAGGAGAACCGGTTAACTTCCCCTCTATCTTGTTCATTTCACTATTAATCTCATCATACAAAGATTCATCCAAGGCAACAGCCAAGGCCTGAAGACCTTCCTCCAGTCCTGTAGCACTTATAACGGCAAGTATTTCAGCACATTCCTCTGGTTCTGAATGTCCCTCAGAAACAATCTGCTCTGCCTCCCTTATAACACTCTGCAATTCAGCCAAAAGTTCAGCAATTTGACCAGCCACAGGAAATTGTTTTTCCCTGCATAAGAGATCTAGCTTTGAGGCCATATTGCATAAATCCTCAGCGCCTAAAGTCGCACTGGATCCTTTTAAAGAATGCATTCTTTTTTGTATTCCATCAAGATCCTCTGTTGCAATCGCCTTGAAAAATTCAGCTTCCATCTCTTTATAATCTTTACAAAAGGCGCGTAAGACTTTGCAATAAATCGTACCATTAACACCCAGTTTTCTAACAGCACTCTCAACATCTAAAGCCGGTGAACGTACTTCAGACCTAGCATGCACAGATGATATTTCAGTGGATGTTCCATTGGCTATTTTTTTACGCAAACCAGATAAGACCTCCAGAACCTTATTTTTACTCACAGGGTTGCTGCAACAAGCATCCGCTCAAGCTTGCAAACAATTTCTGTTTATCACCAGGCAAAGCATGGGCTGCAAGGACAACAACAAGTAAATCCTGAGATGCTGCCTGCGCCCTGATTTTTCTTCATTATCTCATATCCACCAGGAACAGACCTCTGCCTATCAGGAATAACAGAATAATACCCCGTTTGGTTAAGAGATTGCAATGCCTGCGCTCCATCTTCAATATTATCTCCTGTCAGACCAGGATCAGCCAATAATGGTTCGGCCAACAGCAAAACCTGTTGGTCAGCGAATAAGCCTTTAACTCCGGAAGAATGAGAAAAGACTCCAGGGATAACAGGTCGTATTTAAAGGGATCATCAACATTTTGTAGATAATATTTCTTTTTTAACGTATTCTTTTTAAAGGTAAATTCTCCCTGAAGCAGTTATAAAAAATAACATGGCCAACGAGATATTCATAGCTGCATAAGGGGCCGTAAAGAAATTGAGACAACGGAGTCTGCGCTTACCGGGTCAACATTCTTAACAGCCCCTAACTCAGCACCACTTTCACCAACAGACCAATGACCGCTTCTCTCTACAATAAAGACACAAAGAAAACATGGGACATCAGTGCGTTTAGGAGTTTTAAGGTGGGACGACTTGCCGAAAACGACCTTTCCATCCCTGATACATGGATTTCCCGTAGACATGCCATGTTGCAGTGTGAATCAACAAATAAATATTATGTCATTGATCTTGGTAGCGGCAATGGCACTTTTGTTAATGGCACCCGAATTATTACCCCAACGCAACTCTACTCTGGCGACGTTGTCAGCTTTGGAAAAACAGACTTTATTTTTCAATCAACAGAGAACTCAACTCAGCAGCCATCATCCGCTATTCAAAGTAGTGATGATGAAACCGTGTTCTATGTTAACAAACAAAAAGCTACCATTCTTGTCTGCGATATCCACCGTTTCACAGAACTTTCTGAACTCATTGGCAATGAAGAAGTTTCCCATCTGCTGCAAAGCTGGAATCGATTAACCAGTGAGATTATCATTCAATTCAAAGGTCAGATTGATAAATTCATTGGTGATGCTGTTCTCGCCTTCTGGATACACGAGGGGCATGAGCATTTACCAGGTGTCCTTTCAGCATCCTTGCTCATTCAAAAAATGACAGCCCGCCTTGGCTTGAAGAGAAACCTCCCCTTTCCACTTACTATTGGCGTGGCCATTAATACTGGTGACATTATGCTTGGTAATATCGGTGGAACAGGGCAGCGAGATTACACCATGATTGGCGATGCTGTAAATACGGCCTTTCGCTTCGAATCCCTGACATCCACAACAAAAGAAATTATTATAGGCCAAGAGACATATAACAGTCTTCCTTCCGGCAAACAACTTTTTACACAGCAAGTCTTTGATTTAAAAGGAAAAAAAGATAAAATAGAAGCCTACTCAACAACATTCAGCCAATTAGAGCATGGCTTAAAAGGGAAATAATTCTCAACACATTACATGCGTTATTGAGCGGCAGAATACGTTCACACTTAAGGGATCTTGATAGAACACATTTTCAATGTTACCCCAATTATCGTTCATGACAAGACAGGATATACCTATGAACCGATGGACCATCATGTTGCAGGAGCAAATAATCAAGCAATTTGACGTTGCAGAAGGCCAACGCCTCATTATAGGCAGAGGCGCTGATGCCGAAGTCCGGATTGATAATAGAGCAATATCCCGTCATCATTCCGCCATTGAGGTCCAAAACGGAAAACCGTTCTTGCAAGATCTTTGCAGCTTGAATGGCACCCTGGTTAACGGTGAGAAAATTGATTTCATTCAAATCTTTGAAGGCGATGACATTTGTATCGGCAACTTCAAATTGATATGGGGTCCTACTTTAACTGGCACAGAACCCCTTTCGGCAACAGCCATGCCCATGGATATTGGAGATGCCACAACCCTTGGATCGGAAAAGACTCAAAACATAAAAAAAGAAACAACATACCAACTACAGGTCATTAATGGCAGATGTAAACCTACAACCTTACCTTTAGCTGGTCATACCAGTATAAAACTTGGGAAGGCACCTAATAGTCACATTTTCACCCCAGGATTTCTTGTGAGTGACAATCAATGCTATATCAACAAAAAAGACACCTCCTACTTCCTTATACCTCAATCAGGTTGGCGCAAGACCTATATCAATGGCAACAAAGTTACACAGAAAGTAGAACTTCACCCTGGGGATGAAATTAATATTGCCGAAAACACCATCCGCTTTGAAGTGATTTAAGCTAAGCATTTGTGAAAAAATAACATGGCCAACGCGATGTCCATAGATGCATAAGGGGTATAAAGAAATTGCTATAACGGAGTCTGCGCTTACCCGGAGTCTACGCTTACCTGGTCAACATTATTAACGGCCCCTAACGTCTTCACAGGCTGCCCTCAATGACTTCTGATATCGGTGACCAAAAGAAAAATGGAACAGTAGTGGAATAATTTAATGTGTGACAGAGACCAATGCCCTTAAATTTTATACGATCCTTATTTTCAGGGAAGACATTCACCCTCACCAGTTCAGGACGAACTGATACAGGGAAATTACGGACCCGTAATGAAGATAGTTTTGCCTTAAACCCAAACCTGCACCTTTTTTTTGTTGCGGACGGCATGGGCGGACATCTTGGCGGTGAAGTGGCTGCCAATATGGCCATAGAAGTAGCCACCTCATTTCTTCCTGCAGCAGAGTTAAACAGAGCAAAAAGATCTGACGAAGAATGCCGCCGCCTTCTTATTAGATCTTTTCGAAAAGCCAATCACGCCGTCGTTACCTATGGCGACAAGCACCCTGAAGTAGCAGGACTAGGATGTACCCTTATCGGCTGCCTCATTGTCAATCGCCAGGCCCACCTCTGCCATGTTGGAGACGTTCGAGGCTACCTTCTGCGAGGCAACACCCTGCGCCAAATCACAACTGACCACTCCCTTGCTGCTCAAAATGAACCGGGTGAAAAGAATATCCCCAAAAACATCATCACCCGCTGCATTGGCGTTAACCTGCATGATGATCCAGAGCATCATGTCTTTTCCCTTAAGGCAAAAGATATCATTTTGCTTTGCTCAGACGGTTTATGGAATATGGTTTCAGATGAGGAAATTAAGCAGACAATCCAGAATGCAACCGATCTGGATTGTTGCTGTGAAACATTAGTAGATCTGGCCAATAACGCTGGCGGGAGGGATAATATTACCGTTGCCCTTATAAAAGTGGCCTTATGATACATCTGCCGAAATCTTTAAAAATCGAAAATATGGATTCAGCCAATTTTGTTTACCCTGCCCCACAAGGTGCACTCTTCAGGAGTGACCACATCCCGGGCCAACACCATTCCCCCTCATCACCCTGCTGACAAACTACCCTTTTCCCGTTGATTTTCCTGAACCATTTCAGTTTGTTGTCGGTCCAGACAACACCTTTCTGGGGATATCTCCTAAGATACAAAAGGGGATAGGCGGTTTTGTCATTAATAGAAAAATGATCCCCTGCATTGACAGCACTCCATGACGGCATTAATATACAACTCCTAATGACCCTAAAATAGTTGTAATAAAGACTGATAGCTTCTAAAGCTCATCATTCATAATGGAGTTCCCCCCAATGCCTATTTATGAATTTGAATGTGAATCCTGCCATAAAATAACAGAAGTCACTCAATCCATTTCCGCCCCCCCTTTAGGAGCATGTCCAGACTGCACAGGATCCGTTAAAAAACTGATCTCACAATCTTCTTTTCAATTGAAGGGTGGCGGTTGGTATGCTGATGGCTATAGTGCCGCCGCAAAGAAAGAAGGGGCGCCGAAAGAAACCGCCAAACCGAGCTGTCCAAAAGCTAAGGCTGGCACCTGCCCCTGTGCCAGCTAAAAACGACCGTTCAGACAAACTAAACCCCACCAGCGAAAGCAGGTGGGGTTTATGATGCCATTTATCCTATTCCCTGCAGCTTGAACGCCGGGAATAGGACAAGCACCCCAAAAACATCTGTTAAAACGTAATCACCATGGCATCACCGTAGCTGAAGAAACGGTACTCCTCCTCGATGGCATGCGCATAACATCGAAACAACTCGTCCTTGCCAATCAGGGCACTCACCAGAAACAGTAACG
This sequence comes from Desulfobulbaceae bacterium, assembly GCA_027859235.1. Lineage (GTDB taxonomy): Bacteria > Desulfobacterota > Desulfobulbia > Desulfobulbales > SURF-16 > JAJRUT01. The sequence continues at coordinate 9,868 of JAQIBE010000302.1, read as the reverse complement.
ATGAGCCTGGTAAGTGAAAATTGGTGATCAAATTCTCAACCACCTTGAATTGATAGCCGGGGTAGATGTATAAATCACAATCACCCTCAAAAGGCTGAACCAGCCCCTGGTCATCAGCAGCAAATTCAAGGCACCGAACACTGGTGGTGCCAACGGCCCACACCCTGCCCCCTGCTTGTTTTGCCCTGTTGACAATATCCGCAGTTTTGCGGGATACGGAGAGAAACTCCGAGTGGATCTGATGGTCACGAATATCATCAACCCGTACAGGGGAAAAGGTCCCATAACCCACATGGAGGGTTACTTCGGCAATAATCACCCCTTTGTCCCGCAAGGCCGCAAACAGTTCGCCGGTGAAATGCAAGCCTGCAGTAGGGGCTGCAACGGCACCCGTATTCTGGGCATATACCGTCTGATAACGCAGTTGATCTTCAGGTCTTTGCCCTGCACTCCGGTCAATATATGGGGGCAAGGGCAACTGTCCAGCTTCCTGCAGGACAGCAAACAGATCGCCTTTATAGCAAATATCCACCGCAACCTTGCCGTCATCAAGAATATCCGTCACATGGGCATAGAGCCTGTCGTTAAAGAGTAAACGACTACCGACTTGAGGACGCTTAGAGCTTTTCACAAGTCCCAGACACGTCGCCGCCTGCCACCCCCCCTGAGCCTCTTGTGAATCTTCAGGATAGGACAGGAGCAGGAGTTCGGCCTTGCCGCCAGTCTCCTTTTTACCAAGCAAGCGGGCCGGAAACACCTTGGTGTCATTGACAACAAGAATATCCCCTGGTTTGAAAAAACGAATCACATCATAAAAATGCAGATCTTCGATAGTTCCAGTGACACCATTATACCGCAAAAGCCTGGACTGATCCCGCCTGTGAGCCGGTGTCTGGGCAATGAGATGGTCTGGCAAATCGAACTGATAGGCTTTCAGGTCAAACATAGCGGTATGAGGGGGGGGCAAGATTGTTTAAAAGAGGGGGCTAAAACATATTTGTTTTTTGGGCGAGATAACAGAGGATCAAGCCGCTGCCAAGGGCCGCAAGACCAAGAACCCGCAACACCCCTGACTCCATTTCAGATAACTGTTTTAACCAGTTACGCATTGCGTCTGGAGCGGCCACATAGGGCAGGGATTCAAGAATAAGAACCATGCCAATTAAAGAGACGAGTAGTTTCATGGCTGGCATACTAGCAAGGGTTATGGTTGATTTCAAGTAAGATTCAACAGGATGATAAGAGTTTACGGTTTACAGTTCACGGTGAACAGTTTATTGAACTATCTATTAATAGAATCTCAAGTGAACCTTTGCATCTTAAACCCATGATCCTGCGTAAACAAACAAAAGAAATATCCGTGGGCAATGTTGCGATCGGCAACAATAACCCCATTGCTGTCCAGTCCATGACCAACACGGACACCCGGGACGTAAGCTCTACGGTTGCCCAGATACACGAGCTTGAAAGAGCAGGATGTGAAATCATCCGAGTTGCCATACTGGACATGGATGCGGCCCTGGCCATCAAACACATCCGCGAACAAATCACCATCCCCCTCATTGCCGATATTCATTTTGACCACCGTCTGGCAGTCGCGGCCATGGAAAACGGCGCTCAGGGCATTCGCATCAACCCCGGTAATATCGGCGGTCAGGACAGGTTAAAGCATGTCGTGGATGCGGCAGCCGCCCATAAGGTTCCCATTCGGGTGGGGGTTAACTCCGGGTCCGTGGAAAAAGACATCCTCAAGAAATATGGCCACCCTACCCCGGAAGCCCTTGTGGAAAGCGGTCTGCGGAATGTAAGACTTCTGGAGGATTTTGGTTTCACCGATATCAAGATTTCCATAAAATCTTCAGATGTCCTGAATACCATTGACGCCTACAGGCTGCTCTCCAAAGCCACAGACTACCCCCTTCACCTTGGGGTAACCGAGGCGGGCGGGCTTATCGGCGGCACCGTCAAGTCCAGTGTCGCCTTGGGAATACTTCTCTATGAAGGCATTGGTGACACCTTTCGCATCTCACTCACCCGTAATCCCGTAGAGGAAATACGGGTATGCTATGAGCTCCTGCGCTCTTTAAGGATCAGAGAACGTGGGCCGGAACTTATCAGTTGCCCCACCTGCGGTCGTTGCCAGATTAACCTCTTTGACCTGGCGGAAAAGGTGGAACGGCATATTCAAACCATGGAAACACCCCTTAAAATCGCGGTCATGGGCTGCGTGGTTAATGGTCCGGGGGAAGCCAAGGAAGCTGATATTGGCCTTGCTGGCGGAAACGGCGTCGGCATCATCTTTAAACATGGAAAACTCTATAAAAAGGTGCCTGAAAAAGACCTCTACAATGTATTTATTGCCGAGCTCGATGCCATGAGCAAGGAACTTTCTGCAAACAGATAGAGCCTTACATATTCAGGTGCAGCCCTTTTAAGCAATTGTAAGAAATAACATGGCAAGCGAGATGCCCATAGCTGCATAAGGGGGCGTAAAGAAATTTCTTAACGGCCCCTAAGTCACAAAACTAGAATAACCACGGATAAGAAAAATCACTCATCTGTGGTGCAAAAAACAATAAATCATCACATTTTCAGGACATATATGCGTTTCTCACAACTCCTCATCCCCACCTTGAAAGAAGATCCTGCCGAAGCAGAGGTCATAAGTCATAAACTCCTCCTGCGCGCAGGCTTTATCCGTAAATTAACCTCAGGCACCTACACCTATCTGCCCCTTGGCCTTGCCACCATCAGAAAGGTTGAGAACATCGTCAGGGAAGAGATGAACAGGGCCGGTGCCCAGGAGATCCTCATGCCCATGGTGCAACCAGCGAGTCTATGGGAAGAATCAGGGCGCTGGCAGGAATACGGCAAAGAGTTACTGCGCTTTAAAGATCGTAACCAGCGCGACTCCTGCCTCGGACCAACCCATGAAGAGGTGATCACCGATGTGGTGCGGACGAACGTCCACTCCTATAAACAACTGCCCCTGAACCTCTATCAGATTCAGACCAAATATCGTGACGAGGCACGGCCTCGCTTCGGCCTCATGCGCGGACGTGAGTTCATCATGAAAGATGCCTACTCCTTTGATGCCACGGATAAGGGAGCTGAAGAGAGCTATCACAGAATGGACCTGGCCTACCACCGTATCTTTGAGCGCTGCGGGCTGCGTTTTCGTGCCGTTGAAGCTGATTCAGGGGCCATTGGCGGCAGTTTTTCCCATGAATTCATGGTGCTTGCCGATACGGGTGAGGACACCATCGCCATTTGCAACAATTGTCAATATGCTGCCAATATGGAAAAGGCAAGCTGCGTGGTGGCATCTTCATCTGACGCCGCGCCACTGGAGCTTGAAAGAATTGAAACCCCGGGCAAACGCAAGGTAAACGCTGTCTGTGAATTCTTGGACATTACGCCTGCGCAACTGGTCAAAACCCTTATTTACATGGTCAAAGACGAGCCTGTAGCGGTTCTCCTGCGGGGCGACCATGAGGTTGAAGAGGTCAAGCTTGCCAACGTTCTCGGCGTGTCAGATGAAGATATCCGCATGGCTGACGACAAAGAGGTCTTTGACGCAACAGGTACACCGTCAGGTTATCTCGGTCCCATTGGCCTGGCAATCAAGACCATCGCTGACCTGGAAGTAGAGGCCATGGTCAATTTTGCTGTGGGCGCCAACGAGAAAAACTTTCACGTCTTAAACTGCAATATGGGACGGGATTTCAGTCCGAGTCAAACCGGTGATGTCCGCAAGGTGACAGCAGGGGATAAATGCAAGCTCTGCGGCGGAACGCTTGAGCTTACAAAGGGCATTGAAGTGGGCCATATCTTCAAACTTGGCACCAAGTATTCAACCGCATTACAGGCCACCTTCCCTGATGATCATTCCCATGAGACCCCATTTGTCATGGGCTGCTACGGCATTGGCGTGAGCCGCGTTGTGGCTGCGGCTATTGAGCAAAACCACGATAAAGACGGCATCATCTTTCCCGCCCCCATCGCCCCTGTCCAGGTTCTCATTCTAAATCTGGATTTGAAGGATGAAGGGATCACCAGCGCGGCGCAAACCATTTATAAAAAACTCCAGGAAAAAGGTATCGAGGTCATTCTCGATGACCGTGATGAACGGCCCGGAGTGAAATTTAAAGATGCCGATCTTATCGGCATTCCATTTCGCGTAACGGTTGGCAAGAGTTTCAGCAAAGACGGGATCATTGAAATTCGCAGCAGGGCAGATGGCAATGTGTCCACGATTACCTTCGATGATTGTGTCGAGGAAATTATCAAAAACGTGCAGAACAGCATGAATTTATAAGCAAACCGCATAAAACGCAATGGACATAAAGGCAACATGACACCACAGGCTGAACAACATATCACCATTGAAGACCTGGTTAACAGAGCGCAGGTATACCTGCCTTCTCAGGAAATGGAATTATTGCGTAAGGCCTATGAGATCTCAGCAAAAGCGCATATAAACCATATCCGCCCAAATGGCGATCCGTACATCAGCCACGTGTTGTCTGTGGCCCAGATCCTTGCCTCCATGCGCCTTGACATGGCAACGATCATTGGCGGATTATTTCACGGAATCCTGAAAGAACCGGCCACCGGGGTTACCCTTGAGTATATAGAAAAACATTTTGGTTCTGACATTGCTCACATTGTCGATGGCACCACCCAGATCGACAAGGTGCAATTTAATTCGAACATTGAATATCAAGCGGAAAACATCCGCAAGATGTTCCTGGCCATGGCCAGCGACATCCGTGTTCTGCTAGTCAAGCTGGCTGACCGTTTGAACGATATGCAGATCCTTGATTTCCCGCCGGAAAAATCCATTGAATTTGCTGAAGAGACCATGGAACTCTATGCCCCCCTGGCCGGCCGCCTGGGCATTGACTGGTTAAAACGTGAACTTGAAGATCGTGCCTTTTCAGTGCTTCATCCCGAGGAATATAAGGATTTAATCAGCCGCGTCGATTCTTCACTCATGGATCGCGAAAAATATGTCAACGATATTAAGGAACTGCTCTCAAAGGAACTTTTAAAGCATCACATAACCACCTTTAAGGTTCTTGGTCGCCCCAAGCACATATTATCAATCTATCAGAAACTTCAGGTCCAGAACATTCCCCTGGAGAAGGTGTACGACAAGGTTGCCTTTAGAATCATCCTGGACAATGTCCAGGATTGTTATCAGGCACTCGGCATGATTCACTCCCTCTGGACCCCCATTGACAGTCGAATTAAAGATTATATTGCCCATCCAAAACCGAACCGGTACCAATCCCTTCATACTTCGGTAATTGGTCCTTCCGGGGATTTCATGGAAATCCAGATTCGTACAGAAGAGATGGACAAGATTGCCAAGGAAGGAATTGCTGCCCATTGGGCGTATAAAGAAGGGGCTAAAATTTCCCAACAGGATGCCTCAACCTTCAAATGGCTCAAACAACTCGTTGTCTGGTTACAAGAACTTAAGGATCCAAAAGAGTTCCTCGACACCATTAAAGACGAACTTCTTCCACTTAAAAAGACCTACGTGCTAACCCCCAATGGCGAGGTGAAGGAACTTGTTTATGGCTCAACCCCCCTTGACTTTGCCTATGCCATCCATACGGAAGTCGGCAATCATTGCACCGGTGCGAAAATCAATGGAGTGATTTCATCCCTCAAAAAACCGCTGCAGAACGGCGATGTTATTGAAATCATCACCAGCCAAAATCAGATCCCAAATCAGGGATGGCTCAATCTGGTTAGAACGGGCCGGGCGAAAAGTAGAATTCGCCACTGGTTACGTCAAGACGAATGGGAGAAGGCCTGCAAGGTTGGTGAGCATATCTGCACCAAGGCGCTTAAAAAACATGGCCTCAACCTCAAAAAACTCATCAAATCAGGGAAATTACGCACATTATTCCAGGAGTTACACTGCAACTCCCTGGAAGAACTTATGTATCAGGTTGGTTCTGGAAAAATTTCCACAAGTCGCATTATTCAGATGCTCCTCCCTGAAAAATTTGCACAGGAAGAGCAGGATATCCCCTCTGACCTGATCACCAGCAGCGGCTCTAAAAATAAATCTGATGACATTTTAACCATTGATGGCATTGATGGCGTGCTCATGAAAATCAGCAAATGCTGTATGCCCATGCCCGGGGATGAGGTCATGGGATTCATTACAGCAGGCCGTGGTATCTCTGTCCATAAGGCAAAATGCGCCAATCTCCTTGCCACAGACCCTGAACGATGGGTTAGTGTCCAATGGAACGACACCGGAGCATCACATCAAGCTCAGGTGAGTATCAAGGCCAGCGACCAGAAAGGCTTACTTGCAGAGGTATGTCATGTGGTGAGTGAGGCCGATGCCAATATTGTCAATATAGATGCCCACGCCTCCACAGACAACAGCATGGCTCTCCTCCACCTCATTGTTGAAGTCAAGGGGCTGGATCATCTTTCCGTTGTCTTGCAACGCATACGAAATATTGCGGCCATTACAGAGGCACGACGGGTGTAGGTCTGAAGGAACTTATCCCCTGCGCACCAGAGAACAACAAAAAAAGCCTGCTGAAAAAATTTCAGCAGGCTTTTTACATATATAACTAAAAGAAAAACTAGACGGCGCGAACAGCAGGCTTTGTTACAGCCCCAGAGCGGATACAACGGGTACAGACACGCATCTTTTTAGAACCGCCAGCGGTAGACACTCTAACTTTTTGCAAATTAGGCAACCAACGACGACGGGTTTTATTATGGGCGTGGCTGACATTATTACCGGTAATTGGTTTTTTACCGCAGATTTGACATTCGCGAGCCATGGTAATTCTCCTTCTATAGGTAGTCGATCCCTAGGCAGACCGATTTCACATTAACTGGCATTAAGAAATAATACCTTGCATTTAGGCAAGGCCAAGAACCGAACTTATATACCGCGTAGCAGGCCGGATGGCAAGTTTTTTATCAGCTTTAAGTCGGGTTTCTAAAACAGTTTGCAATTCATCCCCTTTTTTTCTTCTCAATCACCATAACAAATTAAATTTAACGGAATAAAACCCTGCAATTAAGCCGCGCATAGCCCATGTTCGCTTCCATTTCAGTCCGTGCAATAAATTTGACACATCAATAGCCAGCATGGTAATTTCGCCAATCTATAATTAAATTATTCCTGTTTGGATCTTGCCGTTCTGCCAAACCAAAACCCAACCACGAGTCTTTGCAGCTTATGAAGAAGAAAAAAAATTCTATATGGATGTTCTTTGCCTCGGTAAAACTTGCCCTGTTTGTGCTTTTTATTCTAGCTGCAGCGTCCATTATAGGCACCATTGTCCCCCAGATAGGCACCTTTGTCCCCCAGGATAGCATCCTGGAGCATTATAAGCAGTTTTACGGGGCTATTCTCAACGGGCTCGGACTCCATTCCGCCCAGGCTACAACCGTTATCACCAAGATCTCCGACCTCCTGTCGTTTGACGACATGTACAGTTCCTGGTGGTTTAACGGCCTGCTTGGTCTCCTATCCATTAACCTGATTGTCTGCTCCATAGAACGGCTTCCTGATGTATGGCGCCTCGTTGTCATGGATAACCACCAAACCAAAATCAGCCGCCTGCAATCCATGCGCAACACGCTGGAACTTACAAGCTCCGACCCTGCCCCACAAACCACAGCTGCCCTGCAGCAACGGCTGGCCGCAATCGGCTGGCCCGCAAGTCAATCATCCAGGGATGACGGCCACTTACTCTTCAGCCAGAAGACTCCATGGAGTCGCCTTGGTGTGTATGTCGTGCATCTGTCAATTCTTGTGATTTTTGCAGGGGCTGCAGTGGGATTCTTTTATGGACAGAAAGGCGGCATCAATCTTCCGGAAACCCTTTCCTCTGATAAAGTTTACCAATACGGTTCGGGTGATGAAATTGACCTAGGCTTTACCATTAAATGCAACTGGTTCACAATGACCCGTTATCCGAACGGGGCACCGAAGGAGTACCAGTCAGAACTCGTTATTATTGACAATGATAAAGAGGTCCTCACTAAAGTCATAGAGGTCAACCACCCTCTTTCCTATAAGGGCTGGACCTTTTATCAATCATCCTATGAATCCCATAAGAAATACATCATCTCTGTTGCCAACCAGACGACTGATGTGCAGGAACTTTTTCTTGCGCCAATAAGAGAGCCTGTCCGCTGGCAGGACGAAAAGCTGCTCTTTGCCATTACCGATCTCATCCCCACCACAACCCCCATGATCTATCAGTATAAACTCATGGTGGCTGACGGCAAAGGCGGGCAACAGCTCCTCATCCTTGATGACAATAAGCAGGGAACGCTTATCCGCCCTGACGGCAACGCGTATGATTTTCAGGTCAAGGAATTCTTTTCCACCGGACTTCAGGTGGCAAAAGACCCCGGGGTATGGATTGTCTATATAGGCTGTGGCTTGATGCTCGCTGGCCTGGGAGTTGCCTTTTTCATGTCCCACCGCAGATTATGGCTCTTCATCAGCGAAAAGGAGGGCAAAACAACTATTCTCATTGCGGGCACAGCCAACAAGAACAAACCTGGTTTTGAACAGGAATTTGCAAAAATTAACGAGGCTCTTACCCAAGCTCAGTCCATTGAGGTGCAAAAATGAACAGTGCAACATTATTAACCTACTCCACCTTTGGCTACCTCTTTGCCTCATTTATCTATGTTGCAGCCTTTCTATTTAAATCCAACAAGGCAGGGCTGGGCGGGACGTTTTTCACCGCACTGACCTTCATTGGCCAGACCGTGGCCCTTGGACTCCGTTGGCAGGAATCATATCAACTTGGCATCGGCCATGCACCCCTCACCAATATGTATGAGTCCCTGGTGTTTTTCTCATGGTGTATCGCCGGATTTTATCTCTTTCTGGAGTATAAGGTCAAGAACAGAACCATCGGCGCCTTTGCCCTGCCATTTGCCTTTGGTGCCATGGTCTTTGCCGAATCAGGCTGGCTCAAGATCAGTCAGGAAATCCCCGTCCTTATCCCTGCCCTGCAATCAAACTGGCTCATTGCCCATGTCATGACCTGTTTTGTCGGCTATGCCGCCTTTGCTGTGGCCTGCGGCATTGGTGTCATGTACCTGATAAAAGATTTCAGCCGTCAGAAAGATAAAGGCCTTATGGGAACCCTGCCCCCATTACGTACCCTGGATGACATCAATCATAAGACTATGATATTCGGTTTTCTCTGGCTCACCGCCGGTATTATAACCGGCGCCATCTGGGCTAATTCTGCCTGGGGCACCTATTGGAGCTGGGATCCTAAAGAAACATGGTCCCTCATCACCTGGTTCTTTTACGCGGCTATTCTCCATGCCCGCTTTACCAGAGGCTGGCAGGGTGCTGTTGTGGCGTGGCTTGCCATTGGCGGTTTTCTCTGTGTTGTTTTCACCTATTACGGGGTCAATTTTCTCCTTTCAGGCTTACACAGCTACGGTTCTGTCTGATTGTAAAAATGCCAAGGATAGCAGGGAGAAAATAAATTAACTTTCCACGATTTTCCCACTGCAAACCCCTTGACAAAACCTTGCTAAAAGAATAATCATCTTTGAACTTTACGTTATTTTATTTATATTTACGTAACAATCTAGGAGAAGAAAAAATGAAGAAATCCGTACTCTGCGCTGCTGCTTTCACTATGCTTTTTGGTTTCACCTTTGCTACTGGAGCAATGGCTGAGGACAAAGGTCCTGCCGAAATGACTCTGACAACTGCTGCTGCGAAAAAGCCTGCCCCTTTTCCACATGCCGCTCACCAAGCATCTGACAAAGTTGCCTGTGACGATTGCCACAAAGCCCTTGATGTGAAGAAAATGGCTACTGACAAGAATTACGC
>JAQIBE010000295.1 GCA_027859235.1 Desulfobulbaceae bacterium | reverse complement strand
TCGGGGCCGAGGGCCAGAGGCCTGGCAACGCTTTGTCGAAAACAGGCGCCCACTCGAACCTGCCAGGAACTACTCGCCCTCAAGGACAACCGGAATTTTCACCATAAAGGTGGTTCCCTTGCCGACCTCGCTTTGCACCGTAATCTCGCCGTTATGTTTTTTTGTCACGATGTCATAGGCGATGCTGAGACCAAGGCCGGTGCCTTTGCCAACCTCCTTGGTCGTGTAAAAAGGTTCAAAGATACGATTGACAATATCTTCCCTTATGCCGCTGCCATTATCTGAAATGGCCACGAAGATTTCATCCCCCTCCTGCCACGACTTGACGATGATCTCCCCAAAGTCGGGAATGGCGTGGGCCGCATTAACCAGGAGGTTCATAAAAACCTGATTGAGCTGGTTCGGAAAACACCTAGTCAGGGGAAGGAGGCCATACTCTTTTTTGATCTCAGCCTTGTACTTCAATTCGTTCCAGACAATATTGATGGTACTTTCCAGACACTCATTAAGGTCGGCAGCTTTAAAATCAGCCCCATCCACGCGCGAGAAGGTTTTCAAGCCCTGGACGATCTTGTTGATCCTGTTCGTGCCTTCCAGAGATTCACGGGTCAGATCCGCAGCATCCTGCGTTATATAGTTCAATTTGAGTTTTTTATGTTTTTTCTTGAGTTGTTCCTGCTCCTCGGCCGGAAGCAACGCGGCAAGCATCTCTGACTGCTCAGCAATAACAGCAACCAGACGATCAACATATTTCGCAAGCGACTTCAGGTTACTGGCAACAAAGCCAAGGGGGTTATTGATCTCATGGGCAACACCGGCTGCGAGCTGGCCGATGGAGGCCATCTTTTCCTGCTGCAAAAGATGTGACTGAGAAGCCTTCAACTCCATATTGGCATCTTCAAGTTCACGGTTTTTCACTTCGAGCTCGGCCATCAGTTTTTCCTGGAGAGCCTCGTTGCGCTTGGCCTCGGTGACATCCTCCACCATCTCGATGGCCGCAACAACCTTGCCATGGCGATCTTTAATGGGACTTGCCACAATGCGATAGTTCCTGATCTCGTCGCCCGCCGGAGTATCGGTAAAAGATTCATGGGTATGGCCGTCTTCCAGGGTCTTGCAGACAGGGCAATAGCTGCAGACGGTTGGGCTCGGTGGAGAGTTAAAGACCTCATGGCACTTGAACCGCTTGTCCAGCTTGACATCTGGAAACCACTGACGCATACATTTATTGAGCGCCAGAACTTCCATATCAGGGCTCAAAAGGGTCACCCCAATGCCGAGACTATCAACCACCGCCTTATAGCGCTCTTCGCTTTCAAGAAGCTCTTCCTGAAAGTGCCGATAATCCCCAAGCTTCTGCAAGGTGCTGATCGCAGAGGCCACATCTTCGGCAAGGCCAGCCAACAACGTGACCTCGTCATTATCAAAGGCATCCGGTTCAGCCGCATAGACATTGAGGGTGCCATAGATCCTACCCCCTGGGCAGACAGGCAGGGCCAGGGAAGACTGAAAGCCCCTCTTGAGGGCCTGGGCCCGCCATGGTTCAAAGGCCGGATCGGTGAGAATGTTGCGGGAAATAGAGGGTCTTGCCGTCCGCAGGGCTATACCGGTCGGGCCTTGGCCGGAGGGGACAGCATCATCCCAGGTTATCCGCAGAGTGGAAAGGTAGCCCTTTTCATAGCCGTGCTGGGCCAAGGGCCGCACGGTCTTGGCGCCATCATTTTCAGCCCTGCCGAACCAGGCCAGCCGGTATTTACCGATCTCGACTATGATCCGGCAGACCTCCGCCAACAGGGAAGGAACCTCTTGGGCATGGACTATAGTCCGCGCACATTCCCGGCCGACCAGTAAGGCCCGGTGGTGCCGACGCAGCTCGTCGCTTGCCGGCCCCGCCTGCCGGCAATGCTGCAATTCTTTGTGCAATCCGGCATTCTCTTGGCGAAGATCTTTGATTTCAGCCGCAAGCTCTCCACAAGACTTCTCTGTTTTGGCCATAGCAGGATCCTTTTGTTTACAGCGCGCAGATGATGAAGAAGAACGTATGAGTAAGTATGGGAAAAACTTCCCAGCTTGTCAACAAAAGCGACAGGAGGAGAGGACGACCAAGGTGGGCCCAAAAAGGACACCGTATTCCGGGTAGAGGAAAGAGCAGGTCTCCCCAGCGATAGGTTCAGCTTATCTGTTGCCGCCCCTTTCGTTTGGCGGTGCCTAAATAGCCTTACCATAACTGGATTGACCAGCCCTCCCTCATCAAACCGTGCATGCGGTTTTCCCGCACACGGCTTTCCGATGTTCTTCATCGTAAGGCATGATCTTGCCCAGACATTTGACAGGTAGAGATAAGGGGAGTAGAACGAGAGCTTTGATGGCGCTACTTTTGTAACGGCTCAAACATGATATGACAGATTGTGCCTAATTTATAAAGAGGCTATTCCGACATGATAGATGTTTATTCTTTAGAATTCATATTTGGACTTTTATCAACAATAATCATTGTTGTGTGCATGTTTTTAAAGACCAGGGAAAACATACTACTCCTTAAGTTAGTATCTGATGTTACTTGGATATTGGCATTTTTAGTTCAGGGAGCTCTTTCCGGAACTATTGCTATGACATTTACTATGCTTAGAACTTTTTTTGGAAGAAATTTTGTAGAGCTTAAATCTATAGGTATTTTCTTATGGATTATTTCATCTATTCTTACTTTTTATTTTTGGACAGGCTTTTATGATATTTTTTCTTTGCTGGGACTTACTTTTGTTACCATAGCTGTCTATGTAAAAAACCCAAAAAACGTAAAGATATTTTTCATATTATCCTCTATATCATGGGGCTTTTATGGGTATTTTATAGGTTATTTTGAGATTATCATCTTTGAGTTTTTTATCACTCTTGCGGGATTTATCAATATGTATCTAAGTAGAAGGATGCCTATTAAAAGCTGTGAAACAATGACCTCGGGAAACAACCTTAACTGACACTGTCCGTCAGATTGCATGCTGATATTACACTTTATAGCTGTCTCTTAAGGAACAGGTATTCCAGGGTATTCCAGGGACACCTTACTTAATTATCCTCGGCACAAACCCTAACTTTCCCCAGCCAGTATTTCCCACTGCCAAATCTATTGCCAATCCCACCAATAAACCATAAATCACCCTGCCGACAAATCAGCAGAGGCTTTTTCAATGTGGCGTCCCCAGGGGGATTCGGTGTGAGGTCAACTATCCCCGGTTAACCTATTACCGTATGTTGGACATAGATGATATCATTGTTGCTCAGACACTAACCCATCTATTCGGAGGTCATATGTCAGAACTCACGAACACCGACTGTAAAGATCCGGCAGGACACTGGAAGCATCTGTGTGAATTAAGGAAACAGGGGAAAGAACAGGAGGTAAAAGATCTGATGGCAGATCCTGGCCATAGATGTTGTAATTGCAATGCAGTCGCCAAACAGGCCCAGAATCTCTGTAACCCGAGTCCATTTATTAAGGTTTAAAAGACACTTGACCTGATTACAACACATGGAGTTTTTCATATGTCCAGAGGTTTTTTGAAGTTGGTGTGGCGGTTTTCATATCAGAACAGGTGGCTGGTTTGAGTTAAGAATGCCTGACGGCTTTCATCTGAATATGCAGCTCATCTCATCGTCAAAGGATCAAAGTGACTATTGACGGACAGAGGCATAGAACTCATTATCAGATACCTGAGCCATTCACATAAGGACAACCATGAAAATTCTATTTCTTCACGGGCTCGAATCAGGCCCGCACGGCAGCAAATATCAAGCGCTGAATGAGATATTCGGCGAAGTTCTTGCCCCGGATTGCACGGGGGTAAAAGATGAATCAGAGCGCCTGAAAATCATTCAAAATGATATCAGTCGCGAAGACGAGCAGTTTCTTGTGGTCGGCTCAAGTATGGGTGGATTGATGGCGCTGTTGCTGCAGAAAGAAAATCCGCAGCGAGTTGCCGGCTTAGTCCTCTGCGCCCCGGCTATTCATCGGTCCGCTGCTGAGAACCTTGATCTGAATCATCTGCCCCCAACCATTGTCATTCACGGGACTCGTGATGAGGCGGTTCCCCTGCAGGCCAGTCGCCCCTTTGGCAAACGTCTCATCGAAGTGGATGACGATCACCGTCTGAGTAACAGTATGCCGGAGATACTGCGTGCGGTATTTGAAATGAAAATGACTCTTTCTGCTTTCGGCAAACCCTGACAGATCAGGGTTTGAACAGCATCTCCGCCGCATCGTAAATGGTTTCTGACAAAGTCGGATGGGGATGAATCGATTTGCGCAGGTCCTCGCTCACCGCAGCCATTTCCATGGCCACCACACCTTCAGCAATCAGCTCTCCGGCCCCCGGCCCGG
>JAQIBE010000216.1 GCA_027859235.1 Desulfobulbaceae bacterium | reverse complement strand
CTGCAGACAACCAGAGCACATTTTCAGCCTGCTCATGATTAAGCCATGGGTTACCACTGGTCCGGCTTAAGGTATGCACGGGACAACGGCCGCTTATTAAACGGATATAGCCATCAGGGGCAACCATCGGCGGTTCATAGACAGGCAGGGAAGAATAGCCGTTATGGGCAAGCCAAGACGAGGCCAATTCCACCTTGCCGGAGGGGGTCTTAAAGACAGGTGACGGTGCCAAGGAAAAAGGGTCTGAACCCTCAGTTGGCAGGGGTAAGGACTCATCTCCGCCCCCCATCACCGCCGACTCATTGACATTGTTGGCCAGCAGTTTGCGCTGCACAACAACACCACCAGCATGGGCCAGACTGTTTAAACTGGTCTTCTGATTTGCCGCACGCAACTCATGCAGAGACTGCTCAGACCCAGGGGTAAATCGATCGGCCAGACCACTTGCCTTTGCTATCCCCTGGACAATAGTAAATGGCGAACGACAGGAAAAAACAGGGTTTGTCACCTGAAACGAACCAGCTATGACTCTGCGCTCTTTAGTAACCCACTCCTTACAAAAGTCATTACGTTCAAGAAAAGATGCTTCCGGCAGAATAATATCCGCATATAATGATGTTTCAGATGGAAAGATATCGGAACAAAAGATAAACTCGGCCTCTTTTAAAGCCGTGGTAACGAAATAACCAGGTGCCTGTGACTGCACCATATTCTGGCCCCAAACCCCGACAACGCCAATCTGACGGGTCCGAATTCGGTTAAGGATCTTGCCACTATCAACGGGTTTTATAGTGGCCTTGAAATCAAACGGTAATCCCTCGGGCTGCGGCACAGCCCCCAGGAGGGCAGACAGAACAGCAAGCGCCCGTACCCGGCTGACATCATTGCCATACCATGCCAGATGATTGCCGGGAATAATAGTGGTGGCCGGACCCGCTTGCGCCATGCGTTCGGCAATTCCAGCAATCTGCTCTTGACTCAGATCAGTGATTTCAGCGGTTTTCTTGAGGGTATAGGGGGCCACATGCTCACGCAGTTCAGCAAAGCCGGTACATGAACCAGCAACAAAACTTTGATTATACAGGTTGTTTTCAATGAGATAGTTAATCCAGCCCAGGATGAGTGCGGTATCCGTGCCAGGCTTTACAGGTAAATGATGATGGGCCTTGGCTGCGGCCGATGAAAACCTTGGGTCAACAACAACCAGCTCAACATCCGGCCGCGTTAAGGCCTGGCAGAATTCACGCACCTGAGCAACAAGAACATTTTCACCAATATGAGTGCCGATAAGAACAATACATTGACTCTTTTCAAGATCTACAAGGGCTGGATCCGGAACAGCACCAAAGGTCGTCCCGTATCCTAATGAACGGATAAACTCAGATTTAGCATAGGAACTGTCAGTAATTGCGTTACACCCCAGATTTCTGAAAAATTCCCGGACGTGATATGCGGACCTGCCGCCACTAAAGAGGGCCAGTCCATCACCACCCCTGTCTCCATAAACCTGTTTTATCTGACCACCAATCTCCTGTAATGCTGCATCCCAGGAAATTTGTCGCCATTTCCCCTGCCCACGTCTGCCGACCCGTTTCATCGGGTATTTTAACCGATCGGGATGGGTCAACAGCTGTGTCGCCGCAAGCCCGCGACTGCATAACGACGGACCATGAATGGGATTATTTACATTGCCGCTTAAACGTATGGAATTATCCTTAAAGACCGTCGCCACAACAGGACAATGGCCTTTACACATTTCACAGGTGGTTGCAACCTGCTTCACAACCTGTGGTCTTGGCGAAGGGGTATAGGCCTGAACAGCTGCGGGCATCATTTGCGCAAGACCGGCGGCACAACTGGTTGCCGCTGATTTCTTGAGGAAATCTCTGCGATTACAACGTATCAAGACAGGACCTCAACAATCTCATCCAAGATCGCCATGCTTACGTCAAGCTTTGTGGTAAGCGGTATACTAACCTGCTGGCCTGATCGATGCAGAAGAGTCACAGCATTGGTATCTGACTTAAAACCGGTATTAATGTTGCTAATATCATTTACCACAATCATATCAAGGTTCTTGCGTTGCAGTTTATCCTGACCGGATTGGAGATGATTTTCACTTTCAGCAGCAAAGCCGACCATGAATGGCCTGTCTTTATGATCTGCCAGGCTGAGGAGGATATCGTCATTGGCAACAAGGGGTAATGACAATTCACCAATACCCTTCTTCAACTTATGCTTTGCATAATGGGCAGGTCTGAAATCAGATACCGCAGCCACCATAATGAGGATATCCTGATTTTTAAAATGCGCATGAACCGCATTCTGCATTTCAGCCGCTGTCCGAACCCGCGCAAAAATATCGACACAGGGGACCGCAAGATCTGTCGGACCGCTTATCAACGTGACTTCAGCACCACGTCTCAGAGCAGATTGCGCCAAGGCATAACCCATTTTACCGGAGGAGTTATTGGACAGGAAACGTACAGGATCAAGGGGTTCTTCTGTGGGACCGGCAGTAATCAGTACCCTCTTGCCGGCCAGATCCTGTCGGGTAAAAAGACATTCCAAGTGCAGACAGATATCATCCCAGTCAGCTAAGCGTCCGGGCCCTTCTTCATCACAGGCCATTTTACCTGAATCAGGCTGGACAATGGTGTACCCATACCCCGTAAGATTTTGCAGATTATGCTGGGTAGCAGGATGATTATACATATTTGTATTCATCGCCGGACAGACAACCACAGGAATATTTGCGGCAAGCACTACCGCGCTTAGCAGATCATCCGCCATACCCATGGACAACCTTGCAATGGTCTGCGCGGTGGCCGGGGCAATGAGGATCAGATCATGATCACGGGAAAGGGAGATATGGGGAATGCGATGCCGCTCTTCTTCGTCAGCAAACATCCCGCCATAAACCTTATTGGCAGATAAGGCCGAGAACGTTAAGGATGAGACAAAACGCTCCCCCCCTGCGGTCAGAACAACGGTGACTTCAGCCCCAAGTTTTCGTAAACTCCGAACGAACTCACAACCCTTGAAGGCGGCAATTGAACCGCAAACTCCGAGGAGTATTTTTTTCCCATGTAATGGCGATGGCATAAGTTACAAATAATGTAGAGTTATTTTCCAGTCACATCAGCAACATAAATATCAACAATCGTCTTAAACCTTGACTCTGTTATTTTAACGATACAGGTGGCCTTGTCTTTCGTGTATGCCTGTAATATCTCACTGCCGACATTGGAATAGACCCTCTTCCAGCCATTCTTCGGCATGGAATTCACAAAGAAACCTGCCAGAGATTCAATTTCAAGTTTCCCTGTAAAACGCAAATTACCACCGGTAAAGGAATCCGTATGGACAAAGCGGGTTTCCTCTTTATCCAGGACTAAGCCTGCGGGCAGGAGAAATTCTTTATAGGCCATATGGTAAAAAGGGGCATTAATCTCTTCTTGAACCGCGAGGCCATCGGCAACGTCTGCGGAGGAGTCCGAAGCAACACAACCGGTGAAGGCAAGTGATAGAATCACCAGAAAAGGGACAAGCATTTGTTTCAGGTTAAAACCATTCATAATAATCTCCTTGGTTCAGTTAGGAGGCTGTCCGAGAATAGGAAGCTGGCTGTAAAGCCGAAAAAGTTGGCCCATTTTCCCGCTAATTTTCCTTAAATAGCCCAGCTATTTACGGAAAATGATCGAAAAACTGATCTCAATTTTTCAACTTTTCGCTTCACCTTATATTCTCGGACAGCCTCCTAGTATTGACTAAAAAACAGAGCTAATTAGTTGTAAAAAAATAACATGGCCACAACAAGATGCCCATAGCTGCATCAGGGGCCCTAAAGAAATTGCTGTAACGGAGTCTGCACTTACCGGGTCAACATTCCTAACGGTCCCTAAATATATTTTAAAATAAAATCTTCCAGATTTTTACGATTTGACTGCTGATCTGTTTTGGCAGGATGTCCCAGGGCAAGCACAGCCATGAGGTCATAGTCATCACCCACCCCAAGAATATCACTCACATCATTCTTGTTCTTTAAAATCTGCCCAAGCCATACCCCGCCCAGTCCTAAATCCTCTATGGCAAGGAGCATGTTCTGGATACAGGCACCAACAGCCTGATGATCCTTCACCTCGTCATACATGGTTTGCGTATCAAGATACACCGCTATTAACGCCGGGGCACCCTCAACAATATGAGTATAATGAGTGGTTGTCGACAACTCCTTGATAACGGCTGGGTCCGTGATAACGACAAAACGCCAGGGCTGATTATTTAAACCTGATGGCGCCCAGATCCCGGCTTTAATTATTTCGTTCAAAACCTCCACATCGATAATCTGGTCGGTAAACTCGCGTCTTGATCTGCGATCATAGATGGCTTGTAAAACTGGTTGCATGGATTTCAGAACCTGCGATTATAATTATAATAATTTGGTAACTATTCAGCTGCAGCCTGGAGTTAATGCTTGATTCCTGCCTGCACTAAATAATTACATAATTTGCCCATAAAGTAGTTGTCCTTGGGGTGTTTGTCAATTAATTTACTCCGCTACAATAACCCTCTGCTTAAGATCAAATTGCCAGGTCCTTATGTCTAAAAAGAAAAAAAGAAAACCTCTCCCCGCACTCGCTCCACACCATCAGTTCGTAGACACCCATTGTCATCTTGACATGGATCAGTACGGTGATGATGGAGATGACGTCATTAAACGTGCAGAGGCGGCCGGGGTGAAGACCATCATAACCATAGGTATTGATGCCGCCAGTTCACAAAAGGCAGTTGCACTCAGCTCAGCATATCAGAACATCTATGCCGCTGTGGGGATACATCCCCATTCTGCGCCGGAATGTAATGCGGCAGCAGTAGCTGAAATCAAGGCCATGACAATCAATAAAAAGGTCATTGGTATTGGTGAAATAGGTATTGATCTCTATAAAGACTACGCCCCTGTTGCCGAGCAGATAAAGGCATTTACCATGCAACTTGAGCTGGCCAGAGAACTTGACTTGCCAGTGATTATCCATGACCGTGAAGCCCATGCTGAAACCATCACCATTTTAAAAGAGTATGGACCGTTCCCCGCAGGCGGTATTATTCATTGCTTTTCAGGTGACATAGATGTGGCCCAGGAGTTTTTAGAGCTCGGTTTTCACCTATCCATACCCGGGGTTGTCACCTTTAAGAAGGCCCAATTACTCCAGGAGGCCGCAGCTGCAATTCCAATGGACAGGCTTCTCATTGAAACAGATGGACCTTTTCTTGCCCCTGAGCCATTTCGCGGTAAAAGAAATGAACCCAGCTACACCCTCTACACTGCAGAAAAGGTAGCATGGTTAAAGGATGTCAGTCTTGAAGAACTGGCTATTGCCACCACAGAAAATGTTCAAAATCTCTTCCGGATCAAGATATGATTAGCGACAATATTGCCCATATAAACGCAAGGATTAAGGTTGCCGCCCAGACCTCAGGCAGAAATGCGCATGATGTCAGGCTCATTGCGGTATCTAAACGTAAACCTCTTGCGGCTCTGCAAGAGGCATTAAACGGGGGGCAAAAGGATTTCGGCGAAAATTATCTGCAGGAGGCGGTGGCGAAGATTGCAGCCATCTCAGGACCTGCAATCTTCCATTTCATTGGACCTCTGCAGTCCAATAAGGCCAAACTGGCGGTCAGCCATTTTGATTATATTCATACCGTGGACCGCTTAAAGATAGCCAAGTCACTGGCAAAACATGCAACGGATATGGGAAAAACACAAAAGGTTCTTATCCAGGTCAATGTTGGCCGTGAAGGGCAGAAATCAGGTGTGTTACCCGAAGACACTGAAGAGCTCTTAAACCGGATGCAAGAGTACCCCGCTTTAGAGATATGCGGGTTCATGACCATGCCGCCATTTGCCCAAGAGCCGGAGGCGAATCGGCGCTATTTTTCAGAACTAAGGGAGTTGGGGCAAGGGTTTCAACAGCAGGGCCTTTTAGCCGCTCAAAGTCCCTTAGAGCTGTCCATGGGCATGTCAGGGGACTATGAGGTCGCCATTGAAGAGGGAGCCACAATGATACGGGTGGGCACTGCAATTTTTGGCGTCCGAGACGAACAAGGTTAAGGGCCG
>JAQIBE010000135.1 GCA_027859235.1 Desulfobulbaceae bacterium | reverse complement strand
CGTCGTGATTTATCAAAAACACACCCCACTCTTTACAAAAACAGATTGACAACCTCCCTGCGGATCATTTATAAGAACTGTTTGCTTATTTACATGAACATACTTAATTAATAAATAATTAACGTGTCCCCTCTGGGGTACACAGTCACCCAAATTGGAGTTATCATGATTGAAGTTGAAGTACGTGGCGACGTAGAATACGCCATCCGCCAACTGAAGAAGAAATTGCAACTCGACGGCATGAAGAAAGAACTGAAGCGTCGTGAGTGTTACGAAAAACCAAGTGTAAAACGTCGTCGTAAGCAAGCTGAAGCCAAGCGTAAGCTTCGCAAGGTTATGTACCGCATGGCGCGTGACTAATCACCACAAGGGTGGTGAAGTAACTTAAAGGCAACTATACGGTAAGCAGTTTCATTATTTATTTTTCTGCTTCATACTTTCCCAGCGAAATTGCCAATAAAGTTACTAACCACGTTTTCAGGGGTAGTGATATACCCCACTTGGGGATTGTGAAAAGGGATGATTAAATCATCCCTTTTTTCATTTGCAGTGACGTAAAAGATTAGCTCTTTCGATGTGGCGTGCAGGTGTTTCACTGCGGAAGAGCCGGTTTTAACATGAACCATCCATCGCCCCCCAAACCACCGCTCATCAAGCGCAACCGCTGTCCTGCCCTTGCTGACAAGATAACCGCATGCCTCGATCTCTTTCTCCACTATCTGGTGGCGGAAAAACGGCTTGCCACGAATACCGTTGCGTCCTACCAGTCAGACCTGATTCACCTCTTTGTTTTTCTGCATAAAAAAGATCTCGCGATCAGCGCCATCAGCCCGGACCATCTCCGCTCCTACCTCAAAAAACTGCATGCAGAACAACGGTCCAGCCGGACTCTGAATCGTAAGCTATCCTGCTTCAGATCTTTTTTTCGTTTCCTGCAGACGGAACAGATCATCACCACCATCCCCACAGATTATCTGGACGGTCCTAAAATTGGCCGCAGCCTGCCCAAGGGGTTGTCCATACATGAGATCAATCTCCTGCTCAGCCACGGCACGCATACCCCTCTTGGGCTGCGTAACCATGCCATGCTCCACCTCCTCTATGCCACAGGGATGCGGGTTTCAGAGCTCATTAACCTGGACATGGTCAGTGTGAATCAAACAGGCGGTTTCATCCGCGTCTTGGGCAAGGGAGACAAGGAAAGGCTGGTGCCATTTAGTCAGACAGCACAAAAGGTCCTGGAACAATATCTCAAAGAAGGCCGCCCCCTCCTGCTGCAGAAAAAGATGAGCCGCCAACTCTTTGTCACCAAGCAGGGAAGAGGAATGACCCGGGCCAGATTCTGGCAAATCATTGGCCAAACCGCCGTACGTAATGGTATTATTAAGAAAATCTCACCCCACATGATCCGCCACTCCTTTGCCACCCATCTGCTGGCAGGGGATGCGGATCTGCGTGCGGTGCAAATGATGCTTGGCCATGCCGACATTGCCACCACGCAAATCTACACCCATGTGGACTCTGACCGCCTCAAGGCCATCCATCAGAAATTCCACCCCCGGGGCTAATTATGGATGTCATCACCTCCCACCTCAATGCCGATTTTGACTGCGTGGCATCCATGGTGGCAGCCCATAAGCTCTACCCCAAAGCCAAACTCGTCTTTCCCGGCTCCCAGGAGAAGAATGTCCGACGGTTTCTCAATGAAACGGGCATCACCTTTGAATTTACGCGCATTAAATCCATCACCATAAGTGAGATTACACGGCTGATCATCGTGGACACCCGCCAGACCGGACGTATCGGCATCTTCAACAAATGTTTGGACAACCCGAACCTTTCCATCCACCTGTACGATCATCACCCCGACCATCCTGACAACCTCAAGGGTGATCTGGAGGAGGTGCATGATGTTGGTTCCACGGCAACGATCTTTGTCCAGCTCTTTCAGGAGCGCAACATCACCATTAGCAAGGAAGAGGCCACGGTGATGGCCATGGCCATTTACGAGGACACCGGCAATTTCACCTTTGCAACCACCACCCCGGCTGACCTGGCCGCCGGCTCATGGCTCATGCAACAGGGGGCCAACCTTGACATGGTGGCCCAATACATGAGCCACGAGCTCACCAGCCAGCAGGTGGAATTCCTGCATGAACTTCTGAACTCAGCCGCCACCTACACCATCAACAGCGTACCGGTAACCATCACCCGCATCATCCTGCCGGAGTATTGTGATGAGTTTGCCCTCATCGTCAGGAGGCTCATGGACATGGAAAACATGGATGCCCTCTTTGCCGTGGCCGGCATGGGTCACCGCGTCTATGTCATTGGCCGCTCAAGGATACCCGAGGTAAATGTCGGCCAAATCGCCACCGAACTTGGGGGAGGGGGACATGCCTCAGCCGCCTCAGCCACCCTGACGGAACAGTCTACCGTCCAGGTTGAAGAACAGCTCCTGGCCTTATTGCATAAATCCGTGCGTCCCCGCAGTCTGGCCAAAAATCTGATGAGTTTTCCGGTGATCACGGTGAAGCCGGAACTGAGCATCAGGGAAACCCACACCACCCTGATCCGCTATAATATTACAGTGCTGCCGGTGATGGAGGATGGCCATATCCTTGGGTTGATCTCCAGACGTGAGGTGGCCAAGGCCATCTTTCTCGAACTGGGTGATGAACCGGTCGCCAATTATATGACAACCGAGTTTGGCACTCTTCCCCCCACAGCCACTATTCTGGATATTCAAAAGCTCATCCTTACCCATCGCCAGCGCACCATTCCTGTGGTGGAGAAGAAGCAACTCATCGGCATTATCACCAGAACCGACCTCTTTCATATGATGGCAGGCGACCCTGCCCTCATGCCGGGACTACGCAACAGCCAGAACCAGCCGTCTGTGGAGCGCACGCGCAATGTGACACCGCAGCTCTTAGGGACATTGGCTAAAACAACAATCTCCCTCCTCAAAACCATTGGTGAGGTTGGGGAGGCCTGCGGCTACACCACCTTTGTGGTTGGTGGATTTGTGAGGGACCTCCTCCTCGGTGAACCCAGCCTGGATATTGAT
The DNA here is from genome assembly GCA_027859235.1 of Desulfobulbaceae bacterium. Taxonomy (GTDB): domain Bacteria; phylum Desulfobacterota; class Desulfobulbia; order Desulfobulbales; family SURF-16; genus JAJRUT01. Next base: position 4,433 of record JAQIBE010000135.1, on the reverse strand, counting down.
ATTGTCGTGGAGGGTGACGCTATTCATTTTGCCCGGAAACTGGCCGATCATTTCCACGGCACTGTCCGTACCCACGATAAGTTCAATACGGGTATTGTCACCCTGCCCGATGGGATGAAAATTGACGTGGCCACAGCGAGGCTGGAGTATTACGACTACCCGGCGGCCCTGCCCAAGGTGGAGTGCAGCTCCATCAAGCTGGATCTCTTCCGCCGTGATTTCACCATCAATGCCATGGCCATCCACCTCAACCCCTCAGACTTCGGCCTCCTGGTGGACTTCTTCAACTCCCAAAACGATCTCAAAGATCAGGCCATCCGTATTCTCCATAACTTGAGTTTTGTGGAGGACCCAACCCGCATATTCAGAGCCATCCGCTTTGAACAGCGGTTCGGCTTTGAACTGGGAAAACATACGGAAAAACAGGTGAAAAATGCCGTCAGCAAAAATCTGTTCAATGCCGCTATGGGCCAGCGTTTTCATCATGAGATCTCCCATATCCTCATGGAAAAAGACCCATTACCGGCCATTAAGCGCCTGGCCCATTTTAAACTCCTCACCTTTCTCCACCCGAAGCTGAAACACACCAAACGGGTCCAGGAGGTGTTGAACGAGGCCAAAGAGGCAATTGCCTGGTTTCAGCGCCTCTATACCCGCCAGCAATGCACCCTGTGGATGGTCTATATGCTGGCCCTCACCTCCAGACTCAAAACCCGTGAACTCAAAGAACTCTGCACCAGACTCGGCGTACCTGAACGGTCCGCCATGACTCTCATTGAACAACGGGTGGCCGGGGATCGAGCCATTACCACGCTGGATAAGTCTCAAGAGCTCAAACCAAGCCATATATATTTCACCCTGAACGAGCTCCGTCCCGAAGGTATTTTATATGTCATGGCAGGTTGTCGGAACAAAACCAGTCGCCAGGCTGTCTCTCTTTATGTCACCACCCTGTCAACAGTAACAACTAAACTCACGGGTGATGACCTGAGGAAACTGGGCTACACCCCTGGCCCGTTGTTTAAAACCATGTTACAAACCTTGCTCATCCACACCCTTGATGGTGCCTGTTCAGCAAAGGAGGATGAAGTTCGCCTGCTTGGAGAACAATTTCCCCTTGAGGGATGACATGAACCTTAGCCGTTCATTTACCATGACAACCACGACCTTTCATTTCTTCCGGAAACCAAAATAACCTATGTTCAATATCGACCCGCAACAGCTCATCGTCCAGTTACCCGCCTTCCTCTTTGCCTTAACCGTCCATGAGTTTTCCCATGGCTATATGGCCTATATGTGCGGAGATTCCACCGCGAAATTCCAGGGCCGCTTGACCCTGAATCCCCTCAAGCACCTCGACCCCCTCGGCACCATCGCCATCATCTTCATGCCCTTTGGCTGGGCCAAGCCTGTGCCTGTTGACCCGCGCAATTTTCGCAATCCCCAAGTGGACATGATGAAGGTGGCGGCCGCCGGGCCGACTGCAAATATTGCCACCATGATCGTGAGTTTTATCCTCCTCCTCATCATTTTCAAAATGACGGGAAGCATGCAGCAGGGAACACAGGGTTTTATTGAACCCATCATCATGATGCTCATGTATTCAGTGCTCATCAATGCCATCCTCGCGGTCTTTAACTTGATCCCGGTACCCCCTCTGGACGGCAGCAAGGTCCTCATGGGGTTACTCCCATTTAAACAGGCGCAGATGATTGCCCGCCTTGAGGGTATCGGTTTTATCGTCCTTCTGGTCCTGCTCTATATGTCCGGCGGCTTCAGTACGTTTGCCGGATTCATTCAACGGTTCATGATTACCACCCTTATGGCCCTGTCATGATCAAGCCGGCCCTGGCTCCGATTTTCAGCAATGAAGAAGATATCTTCCACGGATTCTTTACACGGCATGGCGGCTGCAGCCCGGCTCCTTACCAGGGACTCAATGTGAGCTTCGGGGTTGGTGATGCACCGCTCCATGTGCATGAAAACAGACAGCGTATTCAGAATCATCTCGGCAGCAAGTCGCTTATTTCAGCCCGCCAAACCCATGGCAAACGGGTTGCAATCATCACGGAACCGCAGGATTCTTCTGAACTTGACGGTTTTGACGGACTGATCTGCTCCGTGCCGGGTATCGGCATCATGATTCAACAGGCGGATTGTCAGGGTGTCCTGCTCTATGACCGTGCCAAGAAAATCGTGGCCGCGATTCATTCCGGCTGGCAGGGGAGTGTCGCCAATATCATCCAGGAAACGATCTCCACCATGACCCTGACCTTCGGCAGTGAACCGACGGATCTCCTGGCTGGCATCTCATCCTCCCTCGGCCCCTGCTGTGCCGAGTTTGTCAATTTTAAGACCGAACTGCCCATGGAGTTCCAGCAATTCCAGACCAGTCCCAATCATTTTGATTTTTGGGGTATCAGTAAAAAACAACTTATGAGTGGGGGAGTTCTTGAGTCTCATATCGACATCAACGGCACCTGCACCAAATGTTCAGATAACTTTTTCTCCTATAGAAGAAACAGACAGACAGGACGCTGCTGTTCTGTCATTGGATTACGCCATGAGTAGCCGCACCGTTGCCATCAAGACCCTTGTCGAACAACAGAGGACAGGCAAGCCCATTGACCTTGTCTTTGAAAAAATGCTGACCAAACACCCCCTTTCCAGCCAGGACAGACAGCTTGCCATGGCCATCTCCCTGGGCGTGATCCGCAGACGCAATGAAATTGATTTTGTCATCAGCAGCTTTTCCTCCACCCCCCTCGACAAGATCCGGATTGAGGTGCTGGCTGGTTTACGTGTCGGCGTGATGCAGCTGCTCTTTATGGACCGTATTCCGCCATCTGCCGCGGTCAATGAGACCATTATCGGTGTCGGTAAACAGCCTCCATGGCTCAAAGGCTTTATGAACGGCGTGCTGCGCGAGATCAGCCGCCACCTCACCAAGGCCCATAATATCCTCACCACCCTGTCCAAACAGAAAGGGACCAACCACCCCGGCTGGCTGGTGGATCAATACATCAAACAGTTTGGCAAAGAGACCGCCTTTGCCATTTGTGAAGCCAATAACGAATTACCGACCCTGACCCTGCGCATCAATCCCCGCCATTGTTCCATGGAGGCTTTCATCCAGGCGCTGCAGGCGCAGGATATTATTTTTCGCCCCGGCATATTCAACCCCCTTGCCGTCACCATTCTCTCCCCGGTTAAGGTGGAAGACCTGCCCGGCTTCAAAGAGGGGTGGTTCTATATTCAGGATGAGGCCGCCCAGCTGATCGCCCTGTTTTTTGGAGGCAGTGCAGGCGGCTTGTTCCTCGACGCTTGTGCGGGTCTCGGCGGGAAAACCATCCTCCTGGATCAGACGCTGGACGACCAGGCCGCCATTCATGCGGTGGAACCCCATAAGGAACGGCAAACTCTCTTCCATGAAAATCTTGCCCGGTGCACCAGTCGGGATGTCCCCCTGTTCAGCGAGTCTCTGGCCGACTATGCAGGCCATTGCCAAACCCAGTATGACGGCATTCTCATTGATTCTCCCTGCTCCGGCCTCGGCGTCATACGCCGCCACCCCGACATCCGCTGGAACCGAACGATGAAAGATCTCAATCAATTCAGCACGACCCAGAAGAATCTTCTCCATCAAGCGGCCCCCCTTGTCAGAGAGGGCGGATTCATGGTGTACGTCACCTGTTCCACCTCAGTCATTGAAAACGAACAGGTCATTGAAACCTTCCTCGGCCGTCACCCTGAATTCAGCCTTGATCAACCCGAATATGACACCTCACTTCAACCATTTTTCACGTCAGGCTACCTGCAAACCCTGCCGCATCAAGGACTCGACGGGTTCTTTGCGGCACGACTGCGGAAGAAGACATCCGTCTGAGCGTTCCCCCCAACCCCTCACCCGAACAACTCATGGAACCTAATACCATCCGCATCCGTGGTGCACGAATGCATAATCTCAAGAATATCGATGTTGATCTGCCCCGCAACAAACTGGTGGTTTTCACCGGGTTGAGCGGTTCCGGCAAATCATCCCTGGCCTTTGACACCCTGTATGCCGAAGGGCAGCGGCGCTACGTGGAATCGTTATCGACCTATGCCCGGCAATTCCTGGGCCAGATGGACAAACCCGATGTTGATTCCCTTGAAGGACTGAGTCCTGCCGTCTCCATCGAACAGCGTACCACCAGCAAGAATCCCCGCTCCACCGTCGGCACCATCACCGAGATTTACGATCATCTCCGACTGCTCTTTGCCCGGGTCGGCCATCAATACTGCCCGGACTGCGGCGAAAAGATTGCGCCGCAATCCCTTGAAGATATGGTGCAGACGGTTATGAATTACGATGAAGGCACGAAGCTCATGCTTCTGGCCCCCCTCATTGACCACCGCAAAGGCGAGTATATTGAGCTCTTTGCCCGTCTGCG
>JAQIBE010000097.1 GCA_027859235.1 Desulfobulbaceae bacterium | reverse complement strand
TTTGTCAGTACCGGAGACTTGCTGGATGGGCAAGTGGCCCGCTTGAGTGGCCTTGCGGAAATGTTTCAGCAACTGACGCCGCCCTTGGGTAAATTTGCGGTTACTGGTAATCATGAATTCTATGTCGGGATCAAGCAGGTGGAAGATTTTATGGGGAAGGCCCAAATTAAGCTTTTACGGGAGGAGTCGGTTGTTATTGAAAACTGGCTTATGATTGGCGGCCTTGATGACCAGGCCGCGTTGAGAATGGGGGTCAGTAAGACTCGTGACAATAATCTCTTTGAGACCGTGTCGCCCGAGACCTTTGTCCTGTTGCTGAAACACCGTCCGGCAGTGGATCTGCAATGGGACCAGCAGGTGGATCTCCAGCTTTCAGGTCATGTCCATAATGGTCAGATCTTCCCATTCAACCTCCTGATCCGGTTGGTGTATCCCGTTCCCATCGGTCTTTCACAACCCGTTGCAGGGTTCTTTCTCTATGTCAGTCGCGGAACAGGAACCTGGGGGCCGCCTTTTCGACTCTTCGCTCCACCGGAAATCACGGTGATAGATTTGGTGCGGCCAGACGACTTGTGAAGCATGAGGGGCAGGCTTGAACTGTGCTGTCCTTTTACTCGTCCCTGTTTTTTGTCTTCTCATCGTCCAGTATTGTCTTCATATCCAGGGCTCGGTCAAAATCATTGATCTGCTCTTGGGTCAGCAGCAGGTCTTTGAGGCTGAAGATCTGCAGCCGGCATGATTGGGTGAAGAGCCGATTGACCAGGAGCAGGGAGGAAATATCCATGTCCTTCACCCTCTTATCAGCGGCTGCGGCCATGGTTTCCTTGATAAAACGTTTATCCAGGGCCTCAATGCGCACAAAGCTCTCCAGGAGCTTGCCGTATTGTCCCTTTTGACTCTCCATGTTTGTAATCCGCTCCATTTCCAGGTGCAGTTCTACCAGCTTTTTTCGAAACGAGTTGTATTGGTTATTAAGATACGGATTTTCTGAGCTGTTAAATTCATCCAGATCCTGCTTGATGCCCTTGATGTTCTTGATTGAATTGATGATATTTCTCGAGGCGTAGATAATCCGTTCGATCTCATAGGCTTCGTGCTTGTCCAGCTTCTCAGATTGTATGGCGCTGTAAAAAGAAAAAATTTCACCATGCAGAATTTTCATATTTTCATATAAGGTGTCAGTAGAGCATCTGCGCTGTTGTCCTCCTGTAAATGGGGTGGGGCCGCTGAAAACAATATTTTCTTCAATTTTTAAGACCCTTATGCTGTACAGCTGGGCTTCAACCAGAAGATGTTTGATCTCGCTTTTTAGGGCTGCGGTTGCCGCATACACCTCCTCTGTTGGTGTGTTGTGAATATATACCGCCAGAACAGCCTTGTGGTCTGGGAACAGGTGTTCCAAAGAGTGAGACAATAAACCGATAAAGGGGAAAAACAGAAGCACACCCATCACGTTGAAGGCGGTATGGAAGAGGGCAAGACCCATGACGCTGTTGGTCTCGATATCAATGAAAAATTGCACAAGGATAATGAAGAGTGGCATGGCGAGGAAGGCAACACCGCCTGTTACAACATTAAAGACCAAGTGGCTCATACCCACTCTTTTCTTGGCCTGGGTGCCGCCAAGGGTGCCGAGCAAAACCGTGATGGTCGTACCCATATTGGCACCGATAACCATGGCCACGCCGATATCAAAGGAAATAATACGGCTATGCAAGGCGGTCAGAACAATGGCAATACTGGCAGAGCTTGACTGCATGAGGGCCGTCAGAATAATCCCCACCAGAACATAGAGCCAGAGTCCATAATCCGGCAGGGATTTGAGATCAAAATTCTGGGCAAAGAGTTCAACACTGTCCTTCATATAGGCCAGGCCGAGAAAGAGAAAGGCGAAGCCGAAGAGAAGTTTGCAGAAATGGCATATTTTCGGCGAGGAACTGAAGAGGATCAGACCAATGCCGCCGATGCCCATGAGGGGGAGGGCAAAACTTGCAATTTTAAGTTTAAATCCCAGGGTGGCAACAATCCACGCCGTACAGGTGGTGCCGATGTTGGAGCCGATCATGACACCGATGCCGTTTTCCATGCTCAGGACACCGGCACCGACAAAGGCGAGGACCATGAGGGAGACGGCTGAGCTGGACTGCAGGATGGCGGTAATAAATGCACCGCTGCTGATGGCCTTCAGCCTGCCGTCGGTGTACAGCCGGATCATGCGCCGGAATGCCTTGCCGGATAACGCCTTGACGGATTCCTCCAGTAAAATCATGCCAAAGAGAAACACGCCGATGCCGGCCACGAGCTGCCATATGTCAAAGTTCTGGTTCATAGATTTAGTATACGCAAAATCTCAGTGTTTTTGAAAGGGGTTCTCGAGTGTCCAGAGACGAATAATCTGACCATGGACCTTGGTGGCTGGGGACGGTGGCCCCCAAAGTGGAGATGGGTTGATTATTATTTTTTCCCGGCAGGACGTTCTGGTGCTGCCACCTTCTTCTGCCGATCGGCAGAGGGCAGACGCAGGTCCATGGGCATACCCAGGGTGGAGAGAATGAGCATGCGCGGTTCATCGTTGATGCGGATCGGCTGGGGCAGGATATGGTGATGGAGGAGGAGCTGCACCTGTTTGGGACTGAGGGCAACGCCTTTGCACTCCGGCTCAAGAACGTATGCACATCCATCCTGCCAGCCGGAGCAGCCGTAGGCTCTCTTCCCCTTGATCACCTCACTGCCGCAGAGGGGACAGCTCCCCCAATGTGTGCTGTTTGCTTGGCCACCAGCATTGGGCTGGATCAGGGTGCGGATGTAGTCAGCAATGGAGGCCATGAAATCGTGGGGCTCAAGCTGGCTGCGTTCAATCTGTTTGAGCTTTTCCTCCCACTCGCCGGTCATTTCCGGTGATTTGAGTAAGGGATCCTGAATAAGGGCTATGAGACAGCGGCCCATATCGGTGCAGTGCAGCTGTTTTTTCTCCCTGCGGATATAGTTGCGGCGCAGCAGGGTTTCGATGATGGCCGCCCGGGTGGCTGGCGTGCCGATGCCGCGCTCTTTGAGTGCTTCACGCAGCGTGTCGTCTTCAACAAATTTGCCGGCCGCCTCCATGGCGCCAAGCAGGGAATTTTCAGTGAAGTGGCTGGGCGGTTTGGTTTTGCCCTCGTGCAGATACGGTTCATGGTCTCCGGTTTCGTCTTGGGTAAAAAGAGGCAGGGGCTGATCCCCTGCGCCCTTTTGGGACGGTGTCTATTTTGCGAAGAGGACGGTCCAGCCGGGTTCGATCACCTGGGTGCCTTTGGCCTGAAATTTGACCTGATTGCAGATACCGTCCACCGTGGTGATATTTTTGACGCAGACCGGATAGAAGGCTGCGATGAACTGGGTGGTAATGGCGTCGTATACGAGCTGTTCGCTGGCCCCTAAGCGTTGCGGTTTCATGCCGGTGGGAATGATGGCGTGGTGATCGGTCACCTTGGCGTCATCGATGATGCGCTTGGTAAACGGGAGTTGCTTCAGGTTGAGGGGCGCGATCTCTTCCGGCCGGAGCTGTTTGAGCTGGCCCATTATCTGGGGGACGCGCGGCTGCATGTCTCGGCTGAGATAACGGGAATCGGTCCGGGGATAGGTGACCAGTTTTTTTTCGTAGAGATTCTGGGTGGCGGCCAGGGTGTCGGCGGCCGAAAGGCCGTGCATCTTATTGATTTCCCGCTGCAGAGTGGTGAGATCAAAGAGCTGGGGAGGCTGTTCCTTTTTCTGTTTACCACTGCTGCCGCTGATGCCAAAGGGGTGGTCAGTTATCTTGTCCAGCAGGGCCTGCCCCTTTTCCGGTTTCTCAAACCGCTTGCCCTTGTATTTGAACACCACCTCGCGATAGCGGGTGGCCAGCTCCCAGAACAGCTGGGGGCGGAACTGATCGATGGTGTCATCCCGCTGGACAATCATCGCCAGCACCGGGGTCTGCACCCGGCCGATACTCCAGAGCACGCGATCATTTCCCCCGCCGATCCGGCCGTGGCGCACCGTGTAGTAACGGGTGGAGTTGAGGCCGACAATCCAGTCTGATTCACTGCGGCAACGGGCCGCAGCATAGAGGGCGTCGTAGTCATGCCCATCTTTGAGATCTTTGAAGGCCTCCTGGATGGCATCAGGGGTGAGTGAATTGAGCCAGAGGCGGCGGATGGGTTTATCCTCGCACTTGGCCTGGGCCAGGATGTAGCGAAAGATGAGTTCACCCTCCCGCCCGGCATCTGTGGCGCAGATAATTTCATCCGCCTGGAGGCAGAGCTTTTCGATAATGTGGAACTGCTCGTCCACCCCGCGGTTTTTAATCAGGGTGAGCTTAAACTCCTTTGGCACAAAGGGCAGGGTGTCCAGCGACCAGCGCTTCAGGGCCGGATCATATTCCCCCGGTTCCTGCAACGTGACCAGATGGCCGAAGGCCCAGGTGACGGCGCAACCCCGGCCTTCCATATACCCTTTTTTTTTGCCCTTGATCTCGAGAACCGCGGCAATGTCCCGGGCCACAGACGGCTTTTCAGCAATAATAACCTTCATGGGGGGATGTTCTCATTGGTGGTGCTGGTTGAAAAAGGAGAGTCCATGATGCCATCACCATGGTGCATTCGCCATGACACTCTAAACTTAATTATGGGGTGATGCAAGCATGGGGAGAGCTCGGCAAGAGTCGCGACGCTGTTGACGGGTAAAACAGCGTCGGGTTTTCAGGTGGTGTGCAGCATATGTTCGGCAATATTATTGGCATGGGCATTGAGCCGATCAAGCTCCTGCAGGACCTTCGGGTAGAGGGCATCCACAACCGGGCGGGAGATGTCATTTTCCTGTCTGACGAGATATTTCTTCTGGTACATGAGTTTCAGCTCGTCAAATTCCTTCTCCCTCTGACCAATGTCAAGGGCCAGGGATCTCCGTTGGCGGCGTAATGATTGCACGGCCAGGCTGTAGATCTGGCTGGCATTGTCAAAGACCTTTTCCAGCTCCTGTTTCGCTGCATCGGAAAAGACCACATCCTTTTGGCCGCTATATTCCCCTATCTTTTCGGCAAGGTCGGCCACCCGTTCGATATCTGTTATGGCATGGGAGAGGGATTTTTTCTTGTCCGCATCCCTTTCCGAAAGCATTAAGGTGCTGATTCTGGCCAGATAGCTTCCCACCTTGACATTGATGATGTCAACAAGTCTCTCGTTATCGGCCAGGGTTTTCATGGCCTCCCGGTCATTGCTGAAAAAGGCCTTTCTGGTGTAGCGGAGCATATCTTCGGTAATCCCTGCCATCCGGTGAACCTCCTGTTCGGCCTCATAGAGTGCCACGGCCGGGGCCTGGAGGAATTTCTCATCCAGAAAACCGTAGGAGTCGGTCTGTTCCTTTTCCGTGCCTGGAATGATCTTCTCAAGGAGCCAGATCAGTGGAGTGACCAGGGGCATGAGGAACAGGCTCACTGTGACATTAAAGGCGGTATGGGCATTGGCGATGAGGTGCGGGGTCTCTGTTGCTGTCAGGCTGATCAGATCGGCAAATGGCTGGAGAAATGGATAGAACAGCAGGGCGCCGATAACATTAATCAGGAACTGGGCCATTCCGGTTCTCCGCGTCGCGAGATTGGTGCCGAGGGCGGCAATGAGTTCCAGGACGCAGGTGCCGATATTTGCCCCGATGATCAGGGCAATGCCGGCGGGCAGACCTATAACCCCCTCCATACTCATGGCAATGACCAGGCAGGTGGTGGCTGAGCTGCTGCTGGTGATGGCGGTAAACAGCGTGCCCAGCGCAATACCCATCAGGGGATAGATGCCCAGTTTGGCGATCAGGTCGAGGAAGAGGGGGGAGGTCTTTCAGGGGTCTTGACCCATCCGCCATGATCTTCATGGCCAGAAAGATCATACCCATTGAAAAGATGATCTCCCCGGTGTCCTTGAGTTTTTCTTTTGTACAGATGATCTTGAGTCCAAATCCAAGGATCAGCAGAGGGTAGAAGAGCATGGTGACCTTGAAGGATACGATCTGGGCGGTAATGGTGGTGCCGACTCCAGAACCCAACAACACGAATATGGCCTGGCGCAGACGCATGATGCCGGCGTTGACAAAGCCCAGCAGGAGGAGGACCGTAACGCTTGAGCTTTGCACAAGAAACGTCACCACCATTCCCATGACGGCCCCTTTTGCCGGGTTTGCCGTGGCCTTTTGCAGAAGGTTTTTGAGGCGGACACTGGTGAGCTTTTTCAATGTGTTGCTGAGCTGGCCAATACTGAACATGAACAGGGCCAAGCCGCCAATGATCTGGGCCCCCATAAGAAAAAATTCCATAACCATTTTCCTCAAAGAAAAATCTGTCAACCAGTGTGCTATTTTCAGTGTGTTCACTCAGCCTATCATGTTCTTCCTCCAGAGGAAAATGCAATATTATTTGCATTGTTGAACACGGGATATTTCCACACAAAGGTTGGTAGATTTCTTGCATTTTCTTGCTAATGGGGACCATCCATGGGCAAAATAATAAAATACGACCCGGAGAAACTGCAGCCAAACCGGGATTCTGAAAATTAGACAGGGGCAGATCGGACGCTGTATGGTAAACAGGCGAGATGCTGGCGCGCTGTTTCGCTCACCTCCAAATAGACACGAGAACATGACCAACAACAAGATTATTGACTTAACACCCCTGCGTGGTGTGGCCCTCCGGGGTGAGCGGTTACTCGCTTCCGCTGACTTGGCTGAAGATGTTGCCCTGCTTGAGCCCTTGGAGGCCTATTATGTCGTCCGGGAGATTGGTTTGGGCCAGTCGTTGCCCATTCTTCTGCACCTCAGTGATGAACAATTAGAGACCTGTGTGGATCTGGACTGCTGGCAGCGGCATGATTTCAGCGCCGATAGTCTGGATGAATGGCTGACCGCCTTTTCCCTTGGGGGCCCGGAAGAACTGGCCAGGGGGTTTTTCGCCCTGGATTATGTGGTGCAGCTCCTCTTTCTGGCCAAGACCGTCACGGTGTTTGATCCTGATACGGATGAGGTTCCGCCCCAGGATGAGGAGGATGAGGATGCACCACTCCGGGCCATGACCCCGGACGGTTTCTATCTCCTGGAGCTGAAGAGTGAACTGGGGGTGAATATTCATCCCTTTGGTGTGCTGGATGCCCTGTACCAGTACGATTTGCTCCAGACCCATCAACTCCTGAGTGAGGTGCGGGTGGATCTCCTGACCCAGATTGAAGAAGAGGCGTTGCGTTTTCGCAATGGGCGCATGGAGGATATTGGGTTTGTCGCGCCGGATGAGGCGGCAACGCTCTTTTCCCGGCCAGCCGCGCATCCCCTGTACCGGTCTAAGAAACCGGTGGACAGTGGGCTCAACCGGCTACCGTCCCTGTATGCGGGTTCATTAACTGAAACCTCCCTGCTTCAGCAGGCAATGGCTCTGATTACGGATCCGCAATCGCTTGCCCGTCTGGAGCAGGAGATTGGTTGGGTTATCAATGGCGCGATCATCGGCTATGGTGAAAAAACCAAGGATGTAGAACAGATCATTGATATTGCGGAGCGGGTGCGGGACACGCTTTGTCTGGGGTTGGAGATCCTCCTGGTTCAGGACGATGCGGACTCTGTGCTGGATGGCCCCAAAGCCAGAGCTCAAGCTGCAGATCTGCTGGAACTTTGGCCCATAAGCGATCTGTTTCGGTACGGTTTCAGCGCGACCCTGGATCTCCATGAGAAGGCGCGGAAGGCGTTGGTTGAGGTCCGATTCAGGGTATGGTATGACATGGAGGAGGATGCCCAGCCGCTTGAGGACTATGCTGACCGGCAGGAGCGCGCCTTTGTCAAAGCGCTTCTTGAGCGTCATCCCCTGCAGGGCGGTTTCAACCTGGCCCGGCCTGAGGACGTTAAGGCCTTTAGCTGTTTGGCCGAGGTGGATGTTGCCCGGGTTCGGTTGCAAAGGCTTGTGGCCCAGATTTGTCACGAGGGTTGAGTTTCCCTGTTCAGGGTGATTCCGGGAACGAGGTGTTCTCTTTCCGTAATTGCCGCAACGTTCTTCAGACATGAGTTAACAATGATCACGATTCGTTCCGCTGACACCGATGACCAGCACCAGCTTTTTAACCTCGTCGCAAGTATTGATACCTTTAACGTTGAGGACAGGGAACTGGCCCGGGAGGTTATCTATGACGGACTGCCCTCGGGGAATAACGGCTACCATATATTGGTGGCGGTGGAGAGTGAAAAGGGCATCTGTGGTTTCATCTGCTACGGGGAGATCCCCCTTGCTGCAGGCCGGTGGGATTTGTACTGGGTTGCTGTTTCGCCAAAGTCGTCAAGCCAGGGGGTTGGCTCCTTGCTCATGCAGGGTATGGAAGAAAACCTTGAGCCGGGGATGCGCATTTATATAGACACCTCCTCCACCAGCGGTTTCATCCGGGCCCACTCGTTTTACGAACAGCTTGGCTACGAAGTGGTCTGCGTACTTCCTGATTTTTACGGTCCAGGTGATGATAAAATTGTGTATTATAAAGAGTTGTGACCGGTTATTCAGTCCCCTGGAAAAAAAAATGCAGTTATGGCATGACGCCAGTAAGAAAATAAATATCCCCAACCATTTGGAATAACTATGAAAAAGACGTTTAAACTGACCGACTCAAAGCTCAAACTGCCAAGGCTCATTGAAGCCATAAAACATGAAGTGAAAAAATATATAAAAAGAGAACGGCGGAAGACGCTGCCCCCCAAGGTTGATTTCTGGGATTTTGACTGCCGATATGGGGTTGATGAGGCAAGCAGCGAGGTTATTCATGTGTCCGCCATTAATAAATACATTTCT
>JAQIBE010000054.1 GCA_027859235.1 Desulfobulbaceae bacterium | reverse complement strand
TATGCGAATACTGATCTTGAGGTGACGGATAAGTTCAGCAACGAGGTGGTCACCCGGGTGGCCCTGGCTGACGAAGCGGCGATTGATCAGGCCATCGGGCTTGCCGTTTCGGCGGAAATGGGTATGGCGGCTCTGCCGGCCTGGAAGCGGCAGGACATACTCCTGCATTGCGTGCGCCGGTTCAGCGAGCGGTTTGAGGAGTTGGCCCAGGCGCTCTGTATTGAGGCCGGAAAACCCATTCGCGATGCCCGCGGTGAAGTGACCCGGCTGATTGACACCTTTCAGGTTGCCAGTGAAGAAGCGGTGCGGATTGGTGGTGAGGTTGAGCCGCTGGACCGCAGTGCGCGAACCACGGGGTATCTTGCCATGACAAAGCGGGTCCCGGTGGGGGCCTGTTCCTTTATCTCGCCCTTTAATTTCCCCCTCAACCTTGCCGCCCATAAGGTGGCACCTGCCATTGCCGCGGGTTGTCCCTTTGTCCTGAAGCCCGCGAGTCTCACCCCCATCGGCGCCCTGATCATCGGCGAGACGCTGGCGGAGTGTGATCTCCCCGACGGCGCCTTTTCCATTCTGCCCTGCAGTCGTGACGGGGCCCGCCTCTTCACCGAAGATGAACGGTTAAAACTCTTGAGCTTCACCGGTTCCCCTGAAGTGGGATGGGCGCTGAAGGCAAAGGCCGGCAAGAAAAAAGTGGTGCTGGAGCTTGGCGGCAATGCGGCCTGTATTGTCGACCATGATACGGATATCACGGACGCGGTTTCCCGTGTTGTCATCGGTGCCTTTTACCAGTCCGGCCAGAGCTGTATCGGTGTTCAGCGCATCATGGTCCATGAGGATATCTATGCTGACTTCAAGGCCAAGCTGGTCTTTGCCACCAAGGGTTTGAAGATGGGTGATCCGCGTCAGGAAGAGGTCTTTATCGGCCCCCTTATTCATGAAAAGGAGGCGGTGCGGCTCCAGGAGTGGATCGAGGAAGCGGTGGCGCATGGCGGGAAACTGCTGACCGGGGGTGGGCGTGACACGGCCTTCCTTGAACCGACCCTGCTTGAAGATGTTGATCCGGCGGATCGGCTCTGGCAGGAGGAGGCCTTCGGCCCGGTGGCGGTCCTTGCGAAATTCTCTGATTTCAGTGAGGCGTTGTCCATGGTGAATGATTCCCGCTTCGGTCTGCAGGCCGGTATCTTCACCCGGGATATCTATAAGGCGCATCTGGCCTGGGATACACTGGAGGTCGGCGGAGTGGTCATTGGTGATATTCCGTCCTGGCGGGCCGATCAAATGCCCTACGGCGGGGTGAAGGATTCCGGCCTCGGCAGGGAAGGCATCCGCTATGCCCTTGAAGACATGACTGAAATCAGGCTCATGGTTATTCGTACTCTTCCCGTGACCTAAGGTCTGGAGGGGTGTACATTCTAGGTTTTTTGATTTTGAACATCCATTGATCCCCCATGACAACAACACCCCTCGCCGAGCAGTCTGTCGCTGACTACCTTACGGCCTTAAAAGAGTCCCCCCGTTTCGGCGCGCAGGTGGTGCATCATGAGTTTCTGCCCGGTTCCGCCGCGCAGTTTGCAGCCCTGGAACACCCCCTGCCCGAGGTACTCACCCAAGCCCTTTTTGCGGGGGGTCAAAGGGAGTTGTACACCCACCAGGTCACAGGGATTAATCGTATCCGTGGCGGGGAGGATGTCCTTGTGGCCACCCCTACCGCCAGTGGCAAAAGTCTGATCTATACGATCCCGGTGCTGGAAACCATGCTGGGCGGGCCGGATAAAACCGCGCTCTATCTCTTTCCCCTCAAGGCGCTGGCCCAGGATCAGCTCCGGGCGCTGACCGAGATAAATCAGCGGCTGCCGGATTCCGCAAAGTTCAGTGCTGCGGTGTGTGATGGCGACACCTCAAGTTATATGCGGCGCAAATTAAGGGATCATCCCCCCAATATTCTCCTCTCAAACCCTGATATGCTCCACCTCTCCCTGCTCGGGTATCACGAGCGCTGGGCCTCGGTGTTCAAGGGGCTGACCCATATTGTTATTGACGAGGTGCATACCTATCGCGGGGTCTTCGGCTCGCACATGGCGTGGGTGCTTCGCCGTCTCCGCCGCATCTGCGGACTCTACGGCTCAAATCCCCAGTTTCTCCTCTTTTCGGCCACGGTGGGGAATCCGGAGGAACTGGGCCAGCGGCTCACGGGCAAGACCATCCCCGTCATAAAGGAGAGCGGGGCGCCGGTTGCACCGAAACATTTTGTCTTTTTTGACCCGCAGGAGGGGGCTGCCATGGCCGCATCCAATATGCTGGA
>JAQIBE010000045.1 GCA_027859235.1 Desulfobulbaceae bacterium | reverse complement strand
TGGGCGGCCAGACATGTCAGGCCGAACGACCCAACCCTCCTCAAAGCCTATATTGACACCATGCAGGACAGTATCAAGGGTCTGGTGCAAATCAGACCCACCGCCGAGGAAAGTGACCGGCAACAGGAACGGTGGAACAAGGCGGCAGCCGGCCAGGGGATCACGTTATGACCATTCTGGTGACCGGCGGCAACGGCATTCTCGGCACCCCCCTGATCAACACGCTCCTGAAACGCCATCACCAGGTGATCGGCTTATGCCGCACCCCGCCCAAATCATACCGCGAGGGGTTACGCTGGCTCACGGGTGATGTCAGTTTGCCCCGTCTGGGACTGCGGGATGAAGAGTGGCAGCTCCTTGTCCGCGATGTTTCAGCCATCTTCCACCTGGCAGCCCGTACCGATTTCAAGGGACGAACCCTTGCGGAATATTTCCCCGTCAATGTGGATGGGGTGCGCCATATTAAAGAACTGGCCCTGGCCACCGGGGCCTGGCTCCACCATGTCTCCACCGCCTTTGTCTGCGGAGACTGGTCCGGTGAGTTCCGGGAAGATCAGCTCAAGGCAGGCCAGAAATTTCATAATTATTATGAAGAATCCAAATACCTTGGCGAATGTGTTTTACGGGAGGAACCCGTGGTCCGGTTCTCCGTCTATCGTCCTGCCATCATTCTGGAACGACAGCCGACTGCTGCCAGTCATGCAGCCTTTGGCCCCTTTGTCTTTCTGGACGGGGTCTTTCGCATCTGTTTGAGTCTCGCCAAACAGCATGAGGCCATGGAAACCCTGCGGGTTGCAGGTAACCCCAAGGCCCATCTCCCCTTTATCTTTGACGATGAGGCGGCGCAGACGCTGTGCGACCTCGCCATGCACAAAGGGGAACAGTCCAAGACCTACCATCTCACGCCCCAGTCCCCTTTTCCAAATCAGCTCCTGGAACAGGTCTTTAACCAGGCCTTTGGCAGGCAGGCCGTTGTGATGCAGAAACCACGTCTTATCCAGGATCAACCACAGTCCCGCGCAGAGCGGATTCTGGCCAAGAAAACCAGCATGTACGCGCCCTATATGAATCTCGCCACCACCTTTTCCAGGACAAACCTGAATCAGGTGGAGCCCCGGGCCCTGCCTCCCATCGGGGAAGATTCCTTACTCACCGCCTTTTCTCTCTTTCTGGCCACCAAGAAAGAGTTACAGCAGGTGGTGAGCCATGATGAGACCTTCCATCTCCAGCACTATTTCAACCATTTCCTGGCCCTCCACCTCGGCCGGCCGTTAATTAAAAACCTTGCCTCCCTCACCGTTTGTCTGCAGGTGGAGATAACCGGCTATTCGACCTGGACCATCTCCCTCGACCGCGGGGTTCTCACCCGGGTTGAGGAAGGGGGTTTCGGCCAGTTCGGCTATACCACGGATGCCCACACCTTTCTCCAGGTGGCCTCAGGCCAATTATCCCCCCAGCAGGGGTTTTTCAAGGGGAATATTCAGCTGGTTGCCAACCCCAAAGAGGCCTTGCGCACGGCCACGGCCCTGGAGGAATTCTTCAAGGAATATCCATACCGTTTGCCCAGACAGGATCAACACTCAACGTGAGAACAGACATGCACGAGAAATGGATTCGGGTGGCAGAGGTGCCAAACCGCCCCTATGAAGAAACAGTTGAATTGTTCCGGGAGCACATCAACCCGGGGCTGGTGTCCCTCCTGGAAATGGGAGAGTACACGACGATTAATCCGCAATCGGCGCGCGGCGCTGTCATTACCTCAACCACGGGCGAAGAGATTCTCGACTTTGTGTCGTCCTACGGCGCCTTGAATCTGGGCCATAATCATCCCCGGGTGATCAAGGCCATGCAGGATGTCCAGAACCAGCAGCGGGTGGATCTTTCCAAGGAACTCCTCTCTCCCTATACGGCGTTTCTGGCCCATAACCTGTCCCTCCTCCTGCCCAAGGAGCTGCGCCAGGTCTATTTCTGTAACTCCGGCACCGAGGCCGTGGAGGCCGCCCTGAAACTGGCCTCCCGCTGTTTTCAAGGCAAACGGCCCGTCTTTATCTACGCGGAAAACGCCCTGCACGGCAAAACCATCGGCGCCCTCTCGGTCACGGGGAGTGCACGTCTCCGTGAATATTTCCCCACCATGCCGGCCCAATCCATGGTCTATGGCGACAGCGACGCCTTGAAACGCTTGCTGGACGCCAACATCAAGGACAAGAAGCAGCAGGTGGCCGCTGTGATCCTGGAACCCATTCAGGGCGAGGCAGGGGTCATCATCCCCCCAGCCGGCTATCTGCGCGAAGTGCGGAAACTCTGCGACCAGTACAAGGTCCTGCTCATCCTTGATGAAATCCAAACCGGCATTGGCCGGACCGGAACCTTTCTCGCCTGTGAGCAGGAAGGGGTCGTACCGGACATCGTCGCCCTGGCAAAATCCCTCGGCGGCGGTGTGGCCACCATTGGGGCCACCATTGCCACCACCCGCGTCTTCAACAAGGCGTATGAAAATCCCCATGACTGTCTGGTGCAGACCTCGACCTTCGGCGGCCGCGCCACCGCCTGCGCTGCAGCCATGGCAGCCTTGGAGGTGGTGCAGGAAGAAAACCTCCTGGAAAATACACGGCTGCGGGGTGAACAGCTCCTGGCTGGATTACGCGGGCTGCATGAAAAATATCCAGAGTGGATTACGGCAGTGCGCGGCCGTGGTCTGATGGTGGGCATTGAATTTAATGTCGAGGTGCTTGATCAGGCGAAATATCTGCCCCTGAAAATACCCGGCCTCAAATCTGTACTAAAAGAGCATCTGCCCGGCATGGTGGCGGCGGCGTTACTGAAACAATTCAACATCCTCGGCACCCTGATGCTGAATAACCGCGCCGTGTTGCGCGTGTACCCGCCCCTGATCATCACCGGGGAACAGATTGCCTATTTCCTCGGATCGCTCGACACCCTTTTAGAACAGGGGGTGAAGTCGCTGGTGAAACAAAGGGTGAATCATGCGGTGGGAAAATCCGGACTCAAGTTTATCGGTTCCTGGGCGGGATCGTTTTTAAGGAAGTAGAGGTTGAGACAGAACCGAGTCACCATTAGACCCTGGTCAACACGGTTCAACTCAAAACCGCTGTCCCGCAAGGTCCAATCGTCGTTAACAGAAATCAGAACAACCCGTACGAGCCAATGACACGCATCGCCAGCGCTTTTCGCAGCCACCCGCAATGGATCTTCATCCTCATGCTCCTCCTCGCCACGATCGGCGGCTATGGCGCCTCCAAGAGTCAGGTGGACAATTCACTCCAGGTCTGGCAATCCGAGGATGACCCCGGCTGGCTCGCCTACCAGGATTTTCTGGAACAAACGAAGCTCACCGATCCGCTGGTCATTCTCATCCCCGCCGAAGTTGACCCCTTTGCGCTGGAGGAAATAAGCGACCAATTGGCCAACCTTCCCTTTGTCAACCGTTGCCAGAATGTCCATATCCAGACGACTAGCAACACAACCGGAGTCCTGTTCACCCTTACCCCCGTGACCGACGCTGAGCCGAGCCAGCTTGCGGAAATTCTCCGCCAGATTCCAACTATTCTGCAGGGACAGGACATCACCACCTTCCATCTCGGCGGCGTCTGGTACCTGACCCATCAGCTCGATACGCTCTCGGCCAAGGCCACTACCGTCCTTTTCCCTGTGGTGCTGCTTGTTGTCTCCGTCGTCATCTTCTGCCTCTGTCGCCAACAGGCCCTGCTTATCCTGGCCTGCGGTCTCATTCCATCCTTGCTCCTGGTGGGGATCATGGGACTCTGCGGGGTGAAGATGAACATGGTGCTCCTCGCCCTGCCGCCCTTGACCCTCATCCTCGGCCTGGCCCATGCCATTCATTTCACCATCAAGGTCTGGGACGCAGACGACACCCCCGTCACCATCTTCTGCCGTGTTGCCCCGCCCTGCGCCTTATCCGCACTGACAACCACCATGGGGTTCGGTTCGCTCCTCCTCTCAAGCTACCAGCCCGTCCGGCAACTGGGACTCTGGGGCGGGGCGGGAAGCCTGCTGTCTTTAGCCGTGACCGTCATCCTCGTTCCGACCTTTTTACAGCGCAATACCCGACCCATGAAATTTTCATTGCCCGCAGACTTCAGCCAGCGTCTCAAGACCCACCGTACCAAAATTCTCATAACCCTTGGACTCACCCTCATTCTCGCCCTCCTTGGCATAGCCCGCTTACAGACGGGGTCGTTGATCCTGGAGTTCTTTGGGCCGGACTCCGTGGTTCGGACGAATTATACCGCCATTGAGGAGAAGGGGATCGGCCTCACCCCCATGGAAATCAACCTCCTTGATCACCAGTTCAGCAAACCCGAACTGGAGGAACCGTTCCGACAGCTTGCAGCCCTCCATCCGGAAATCAGCCATTTCATCTTCACCATGACGGATGAGTCCCAGCAGGTGATGAGTTTCGGCGCGACATTCCAGGTACCGAATTTACCGATGGCACCCCTTACGGTTTCCCGGGTGACATTGCTCATGCACACGATTCCCTCCGAGGCAACCCTTGTTCTGGCCGCCGAAGTAGATGGTTTTCTGCAACGCCATTTAGGGAAATCACGTCTTCCCTATATCACCGGCTCAATTCCGCTCTACACCCGGGGCCAGCACGAGCTGTTTCGCTCCATGCTCCAGAGTTTCAGTCTGGCCTTTCTGACCATTTCCCTCCTCATCGGTCTCCTCCTGCGATCGCTGAAGATGGCCTTTATCGCCATCATCCCCAATATCCTGCCGGTTGTGCTGGTCATTGCGGTCATGGGCTGGCTCACTATTCCCCTCTCTGTGGCAACCATGACCGTGGCCTCCATCATCTTCGGAATAGTAGTTGATGACACTATTCACTACCTTTATACCTACCAAAAACAACGGGGTCTGGAGCTTCATCAACGGCTCAACAACGTCTTTCACCAGGTCGGCACCCCCATCATCACCACCACCCTGATCACCGGCACGGGCTTTCTGGCCTTTCTCGCCTCACCCTTTATCCCCCTGGCCCATTTCGGGTTACTTATCAGTCTCGCCCTGTGGATGGCCCTGTGCTGTGACCTGTGCATCTTACCCCTTCTACTCCAGGCCATTGACCATGATTAACCCAATTCTCGATCTGCATTTTTCCAGCCAAACCGGTTCACCCTACTGGCTGGACCTTCTCCGCCAAAAAGGACTGCAACGCAGAGACATCCATGCGGACAACCTGCACCTCCTCGGCGCCATGGATGTGCAGGCCCTGCGCACGCGTCCCATCACCGATTTCATTCCCAAATCCCTGCACCCGCGCATGGGTGAAATGATCCTTGCTGAAACAGGAGGGACTACCGGCGACCCCTGCCGCCGGGTCTATCTCCCAGAGGAGTTCCACGCCGCCTTTATTGGTCCCTGGCTGCAGGCAGTTGCCCGCTTCAACTTCCCAAAAGGCGGGCGCTGGCTCTTTGTCGGCCCTTCAGGCCCCCATATCATCGGCCAGGCCGCCCGCGCCTTTGCCCGGGCAACCGGAAGTCTGGAACCCTTCGCCATTGACTGTGATATGCGCTGGGTCAAGCAACAGCAGCCTGAATCCATGGGATATCTCCTGTACAGGGATCATCTCCTCCAGCAATCGCTCAATATCATCCAGCACCAGGAGATTACGGTTCTCTTCACCACCCCCCCTCTCCTCCTTGAACTTGCACAACACATGACAACAGCCCAGCGTGCCGCCATTCTAGGCATTCACACCGGAGGGATGGGACAGGACTACGAGACAACCCGAACACTGGCGACCCTCTTTCCCTCAGCCGTGATTCTCCCCGGTTACGGCAACTCCCTCTTCGGTGTCTGTTTTGAACAGGAACAACAAACCCAGCAAGAGTCCATTTTCTTCCCGGCCGACAACAGTCTGCAGCTCCGCCTCATTCCTCTGCCGCAGACCGAATCCGAACCACCCCGCCTGACCGGGTCGGTGGCAGAAGAGGAGCGGGGACGACTACTCTTCCATCGCTTTGACCGCTCCTTCCTCCTCATCAATATGCTGGAACGGGATACCGCCGTCCAGTGCACAGCTGGGACTGAAACGGGATTTCGCGATATCGGCTCCTTAGCATACGACCAGCCTGAAGATGGGGGTCTCTATTAAGATGACAAACGTTTTTCAGCAGGATCTGTCCATCCCCTGTGAGCTGGGGAATATCCAGGCAAGGATTCAGTACCTAGAGGAAAATCAGGGCAAACCCGGCGTCCTCCTCTGTCCGCCCCATCCGCTCCTGGCCGGCAATATGGACAATAACGTCATCACCAGTCTGGCCGCGACCCTGTCCCGCCATTTTCCCGTGCTGACCTTTAACTACAGGCATGTGGGCAGGAGTTTCAAGACAGAGGAGCTGCCCCTGTTTGAGTATTGGCAGCGACTGGATCAGGGGGGAGATTTTGACTGTATCATCCGCGACACCATGCAGGTCGTGAACTGGTCCGCCCGTTATTTCAGTCAGTTTCACCTCATTGGTTACTCCTTTGGCGCCTTTATCGGC
>JAQIBE010000017.1 GCA_027859235.1 Desulfobulbaceae bacterium | reverse complement strand
GCCCCTAAAGACACCTATGTCTCTCTTGAAAAACATCCTCACCTTTGAATTTAACGATTCCCCCAGATGCCCGGATTTCATCCGTGAATCGATCCTTGAGGTCTTGGGTGCATCCATTCGTGATGCCGGGGTGTACGACAGGCTGGCGCCACGTTTTATTGAATGCTGCACAGAGGGCGGGATACGTGAAGTTCTGGGGATCGGCGCCGGTTCCGGGGAATCCACGGCTGTTTTCCTCGATGCCGTTCTCCAAACCGTTCACACGCCGCCGCATATCTATATCTCAGATCTCCTGCCCATGGTTCGGGTTATGGCTGAAACCTGCAACCGCTACCCCGACTTGATGACACCGATTCACCATCCTGTTGATATCCGCAACCCATCGGTGGCGCCGGACCATGATATGCGCATGGTGCTCAGTGCCTTCCACCATTTTGACCGTGAACTGGCGGCCACCTTTCTCCATGATGCCCGTGAGCAAAAGGTCGCGGTCTTCATTGCTGAACCCTTCACCCGCAGCCTTAAGGCCTTCCTTCCCTTGTTTCTCCATGGTTTTACCAGTCTTGCCAGAAACGGTATTTTCAGCACGAAGATGCGACTGGCAAAATTTATCTTCACCTTTCTCATCCCCCTGATTCCCCTCTGTCTCCTCTGGGACGGGTTGGTGAGTATGATGCGGATGTATACTGAGGAGGAGTTCATGGAAATGGTTGCGGCCTTGCCAGAGTCAGACCAGTCCTATCAATGGCAGTATGAAGAGGTTCAGGTTCCCCTAGGCGGCACGGCATCACTCTTTACAGGACGGGTTGTTTGATCATCGTTCCCTCAGCCTTTCCCGGGTTGCCTCGTAGCCGTCAATTTTCGGCATCATGATACCCAGCAGCACCATGGCTATGTCTGGATCGCTGTCCAGTTGCATCTGCGCCAGCGCCTCGTTACCGTTATTTGCGGGCAGTACCTAGTAGGCTTTTGCGGTTCGTGAATAAGGATTAGGTGTTGTGCAGCATCCGGATTATTCACTGTTGTTCCTCTAGCAGATTTGTTTCCACTCGGTGCAGGAAGAGGGCCGTGTCACCCAGCAATCGTTCCTGTGATCGACCATCTTAATAATGATATCTTGGGCGTAATGATCCAGCATCGTGCGTTCCTTGGGGTCCAGATCCTTGCCGGTGTAACTCCGGTATGTCCTTGAGTTTTTCCTGGGCTCGCAGGTGCTTCAGGAGTTTCATGCCATTTATGTCGGGAAGCCACAGGTCGAGCACGATGCAGTCGAATTTATCCTTAACAAGTAGTTTTCGCGCCTCACCACTTTTGGCCGTCACGGTTTCCATGTCGCCAGTGCGATGAGTTCACGCAAGCTCTTAGAGTCAGAGATCATCCTCAATGATCAGGACTGAACGATCTCCAGGCTTTAGGGTGTGGCGGTCATCCGGTACCGCTGACTGTTTTATCTTGGCTGAATGGCTATGATACTATTCGAGTGGTGCAAAATGTAACAATTGGAAACCAAACATTTGCTATTGTGGTGGAGCGCCCCGTTGCTGAAGAGGGGTTGCTTAAAAATAGAAAACTCGAGTTGTTTGGCGTACTTGCCGGAGGTATTGCCCACGATTTTAACAATATTCTTGCAGGTATAATTGGCAATGTCAATTTGGCGACAATACAGGTCGATCCTGAGGATAAAAGAACGCAGTCCCTTTTGCTCTCAGCCGAAAAGCGGCCATGAGAGCAAAGAATTTGACAAAGCAGTTACTGACCTTTTCAAAGGGAGGCGAGCCTGTAAAGGAGATGGCCTCTATTGCTGAGGTGATTGATGATTCAACCGACTTTATTCTGCGGGGTAAGATTCAGGGGATCTATAATATTCCCGATGACCTCTGGCCAAACCCTATCAGCTTCAGAGTTTGAGGCTGGTTTTGGATCAGATCTTGGCCTAAATTCGACACCTGTCGGCATCTTCTCTTCGGATGAATTGTTCTTACTCCTTGCCAATATCCCTGTGGCTCACATGCAGGTTCACCTTGAAATCAGTCATCATCTCACGTAACCGCTCTGTTACCGCCACTGAGCGGTGTTTGCCTCCGGTGCAGCCTATGCCGATGGTCAGCGACACCTTCCCTCCCCGTTGATACTGGGGCAGAAGAAAGGCAAGTAATGGCTCGAGGTGTCTAAAGAACTCCTCCCCTGTTGGATTGGCCAGGGCAAATTCCGCCACCTCAGGGTCTTTCCCGGTCAGGTCGCGCAGGCTTGGTTCAAAATAGGGGTTGGGTAGAAAGCGTACATCCAGGACCAGGTCAATATCAGATGGAACGCCATGTTTGAAACCAAAGGAGGTCAAGGTTACGGGCAGAGGCTGATCACCTGTGGAGATGCCGCAGATCTTTTGCAGGGTATTGCGTAACACGGTGGGGGTAATGGTACTGGTGTCAATGATGTGCTGGTTGTCAGATTGAATAGCTGCAAAGCGTTGGCGTTCTGTAGCAATGGCCTCGGAAATCGATAACTCTTCGGCAAAAGGGTGACTTCGGCGCATTTGGCTGAAACGTCGGCTCAGGATGTCATCCCTTGCGGTGAGAAAAAAGGTTGTGACCTCTCCCCTGGCCTGTTCAAGCAGGGTTAAGGTGGTTTTGAAGGAGGAGAAAAAGGATGGATCGCGGCCGTCCATGACCAGGGCTAGTTTTTCTATTTGTTCAGGGCCAGTCCGGGTCTTGAGGGTGAGGTCTTCAATGAGAAAGCAGGGGAGATTATCAATGCAATAATAGCCCATGTCTTCAAAGACATTGAGGGCGGTTGATTTTCCTGATCCGGAAAGACCTGTAATTAGAATAGTTGGTGGTAAAACGGTTTGTCCCATTGCAATCCCTTATTTCTCTTACTGGCTGAGTTCTCTGGCGGAGTGGAATATGTGCTGGATCTCTTCGCCATCTCTGGCCTTATGAACCAAGGCGCAATTGGAACTGTTTTTAAGAAAGCGACTTAGGTTTGCGAGATTTCTCAGGTAATTAGCGGAGGATTGCAGTGGGGCAATCATGAGCACGATGAGTTGCACAGGTTGACCATCCTTGGCCCCCCAGTGGATACCTGTTTTGCTGCGTCCAACCCCAATCAAGATATCATCAATGGTGGTAATTTTACAATGGGGCAGGGCAACTCCATTGGCAATGGCGGTTGAGCCAAGGTCTTCCCGGTTAAGGAGGGATTTGATGAGGAGATCCTGGGCAAGATCCGGAAATAGTCCACTCATCTCAGTCAGCGCCTCTTTCCGCGACTGGGCGGTAAGGTTTGCTATAATATGGGCTGGGTCTGGCAGAATCATTCTATTTTAATTTGGGTTTTTTTCGATATTTGGAGGGAAGGATTCCCAGTTGTTCGCGGTATTTTGCCACGGTGCGGCGGGCCAGTTTGATCTTTTCGTCACCAAATAATTTTGAGATGGCCAGATCGGAAAGCGGCTTGTCCGGGTCTTCTTTGGCAACCATCTGCTTGAGCTGCTGCCTGATGGATTCGGAAGAGAGGGCATCGCCGCCGCCTTTACGTTCAATGGCAGAGTTGAAAAAGTATTTTAACTCGAATGTACCCTGCGGCGTATGCATGTATTTATTACTGGTTACACGACTCACAGTTGATTCATGCATTTCAATATCTTCAGCGACATCCCGTAAAACCAGGGGCTTGAGGTGGGCGACCCCTTGCTCGAAAAAATCGTATTGAAATTTGATGATGGATTCTACAACCTTATAGATGGTACGTTGCCGTTGTTCAATGGATTTAATAAGCCAGGATGCGGAACGCATCTTATCCTGAATGTATTCTCTGGTTGCTTGCGGCGTTGATTTTTTGTCCTGAAGAACGGCCTGATAGTAGGCGCTGATTCTCAGCCTCGGCAATCCGTCATTGTTTTGCTGGATGACGTATTCGCCATCAATTTTCTGCACCATAACATCCGGGGTTATATACTGCGGCTCTTCATTGGAATAGACCTGACCCGGGTGGGGGTCAAGGTCAAGGATGATGTTCACCGCAGCAATGACCTCTTCAACCTTACGGCGAGTTGCCTTGGCAATACCAATATAGTTTTTCGTCTCGAGATAGTTGAGATGATTTCTGATAATTTCTGAGGGCAGTCCATCTGTCAGCTGTAAGCGTTGCAATTGCAGAAGCAGCGACTCCTGGACATTGCGGGCACCGACCCCTGCAGGATCAAGTCCCTGCACAAGCTCCAGGGTGTCTTCAACCTCTTCAAGACTGTAGCCTGTCTGTTCAGCAATTTCAGCAAGCTCTGCCTCAAGCAAACCATTTTGATTGAGGTTGCCCAGGATGGCTTCTAAAATTTCATCCTCTTCTTCGAGGGTTTCGATAAAGGAGAGCTGCCAGCGCAGGTGGGAGAGAAGATTGGGTTTCTCGGTGAGAATATCGAGTCTTGAACCTGTTTCTTCACTGTCCGGGCCGCGGGGATTGTAGGAGGAGAAGGGCTCATACTCGTTGGCGTAGTCTGACCAGTTGATTTCGGGGAGTTCAGAACTGTTCTCCATATTCACCTCGGAGGTGTGGTCTGACTGTTCTGTATTGGCTTGATCAAGAGCCGGTGCCTGATCCGGGCCCGGAGCTGTTTCGCTGTTGAGGGATGGCGTATCGTCTTCGAGGATGGGGTTCTGCTCAATTTCCTGGGTGATTGTATCAGCAAGTTCCAGGCGTGACAGCTGTAGCAGTTTGATTGCCTGCTGCAACTGGGGAGTCATCACCAGTTGCTGGGACAGCTTCAGCGATTGTCGAAGTTCTAGTGCCATTAAAGTAGGTTGTTTCGTCTGTAGGGGTTAGGTTGTTTAGTCTATGGATATTTAGGGTTAGATCACCGGCGGTGTCACTTCTGTCTTTTGGAAAGGGTTGGTTGTTTCGGGTTTGCATCCCTAATCATCTACAGACTAAGCAACCTAAACATCTAAAAAATTACATTGAAAAGGAGTGGCCCAAGTACATCTTGCGCGCCAAATCATCTTCAATAATTTCCTGTGCTGTGCCGCTGGTGAGAATTTTTCCGTTACTGACGATATATGCAAAGTCGCATACAGCGAGGGTTTCCCGCACATTATGGTCTGAAATAAGTATACCTAATCCCTTTTCTTTTAGCTCTTTTATTATTTGCTGCAGGTCTGCCACAGAGAGGGGGTCAATTCCCGCAAAGGGCTCATCTAAAAGGATGAATTCCGGCTGGGTGGCAAGGGCGCGCATGATCTCCACCCGTCGCCGCTCACCACCTGATAATGCATGTCCCATGTTCTTGGCAAGATACTCAATTTTGAGATCATGCATGAGTTGCTCTGTGCGGTTTTGGATCTCTTTTTTGGGAACACCCAGAGGTTCAAGGATGATACGAATATTCTCCTCCACTGTAAGTTTCTTAAACACAGACGGGTCTTGAGCGAGATAGGATATTCCCAGTAAGGCGCGTTTATGGATGGGCAGTGGTGTAATGTCTTTACCGTTTAACAGCACGCTCCCCTTGGTGGGCTGGATAAAGCCGGCAATGGTATAAAAGGAGGTGGTTTTCCCTGCACCGTTCGGGCCCAGCATGCCGATAATGGAACCGGTCTCCACCTTGAGATTAATGCCGTCCACAACGCGACGACCCTTATACGCCTTAACGATATCTTTTGTTTCTAGTGTGGCCATGGTGATGGAGCGCCTTGGGGTTAGTTTGTGGGGTTGGTCTCATCTTTATCCGTTTGCGGATAAAAATACATCTCGACCTTTGGCTTCACTGCTGTTTCTGTGGTAACTTTCCCCCCCTTCTGCGGGGTAACCGTTGTTGTTCCACTGGCAAGATCCATTTCCACCTGGTAGCCCGTCACCATATTATTATCCTGAATAATCTTGGCATTGCCTGTGAGAATGACCTTTTCCTCCGTGGCGAGATATTCAACTGCATCGCCCGTGGCAACAAACCCTTCCTGAATAATCTCTACATTACCCGTTGCAACAATCTTTTGGATTTGGGATGCATTATTAGCTGTTCCGGCTGCTGCTGGGGGGGTGGTTTTTTGTTCCGACCCTCCATGATACACGGTCATTTTTTCAGAGTTGATGAGTAAATCACCCTGTTTGGCCTTGACATGACCCGTAAAGACAATGGCCTTTTCCTTTTCGTGGGAAACCATTTTGTCGGCGGAGATATGGATGGGGGTGTCGCTGTTTAATTCCATCA
>JAQIBE010000318.1 GCA_027859235.1 Desulfobulbaceae bacterium | reverse complement strand
TTCCCTTTGCTCATGCTGTGCTTTGGTTCAATCAGCTGCATGACCTTGCTGTCTTGAACCTCACCACACCATGGCCCCAGGTTTCAGACAGCCTGCGTTTACGATTTTATATGGCGTGGCTGCATACGGAGAAATTGACCTTCATGCAAAAAATGCAGGCGAAACTTATTGTCTCTTTAGCACGCTACTTCGGGCGAAAAAGAAAGAAATTCAAAGCGTATGGGCTGGCGGCCCGTTTCCAGCAGGTTCGGTGCAGAAAATAGGAGAGGTGTGGTGTGCAAGAGAGAAAATGGTCTGGAATGATTGAGAAAATACAAGGACGTGCGGGCGGGGATATTCGCTATCCTGCTGTCTGTCTGAGCTTTATCGTTTCATTATGGGCTTCGTTTAATACGGGTATTATCAATCTCGACGGTATTCTGTATATCAAGATGGCGACTCAGATGATGGAGGGGCAATGGTCTTACGCTTTGGCCCATCCCAATTTGAGTTTCTTTTCCTGGCTGATTATGCTGGTGAGCAAGGTGACAGGTCTTGGTCTTGAAATGGCGACCTATGTGCTTATAGCAAGTTTTTCCGCACTCCTGACCTACAGTTTTATTTCTATCCTGACCCTGCTGACTGCCAATCGCCGAATTTTACTCTGGGGCGCTCTGGTCATTGTTTTTCACCCGGAATTAATAGAGGCGAAGCACCAGATTCTTCGGGATCATGGTTTCTGGGCGTTCTACATGCTCGGACTCTATCATTTTCTCCGGTTTTATCAGACCCCTTCCTGGCAAGACTCCCTCCTGTGGGCGGTGTGGATGGGGATTGGCTTTTTGTTTCGTTTTGAGGGTCTGGTGCTTCTCTGCGGGTTGCCCTTGGTTCTATTTATAAGGCCTTGCTGGTCAATGCGGGAAAAAATGACATGTTTTCTACAGGCCAATGTCGTGAGTCTTCTGGGTATTTCTGGCCTTGCTGTCTTTGTTTTTATGCAGGGCGGTCTTGCTTTTATTCTGCCGAAATTCGCCCATCCTCTGGACTATTTCAATAGTCTTGTTGCGGGGGTAACTGGTGGGCTGGATGCCAAGGCGGAGGTGGTGGCTCAACAGGTTCTGAGCCATTATGCTGATGAGTTTGCCTTGCCCATCGTTCTCCTGGCTCCCCTTGTTATTATTGGAGGGAAGATACTGGGTGGGGTGACGCCAATATATGCGGTTTTGCTGGGTCTCGGGTGTCGGGTCAGGGAACGGGTGGAATGGGGAATACTTGCTGCTCCTCTGCTGTGGGCTGGGCTGCTGCATATCTGTATTTATCTCTTATTCACCTATGCCATGTTTTTTATTCAGGGCAGATATGTCATCCCCCTTGTCCTTCTTTTGTTGTTGTTGGTGCCGTTTGTCTTTGAGTCCCTGGTGGTGCAATGGCAAGAACGTGGTGCTGGTGTCAGTCTAAAGAAGGCGGGCTTGGGCCTGGTTGCCGTTCTGATTCTGGTGAATTTTCTGGAAGGGGTTGTCTCCACCAGTGATTCAAAGATGTACATTAAGGATGCAGGGGTATGGCTTTCTGAGAATATAGATGCTGATGCCAGCCTTTTTTCCAATAATGGTAAGGTTGTCTATTATAGTGGGCGGTTTTCTGATTCAAAAAAAGGTCGTTTTGGCTTGGATGAGAAGTGGTTTGCAACACCCCCATCCCGTGATTTTTATGCGTTGTGGCTGAAGAGGAGAAGTTCCCCCGGCTATGGAGCGGTGATCGAGAAATTCGGCCCGCCACTTAAAGAATTTTCCAGTGATAAAAAACATAGAGTTCTTATTTATCAGGCACCGCTTATGAAACCAAACAGTCCTAGTCAATAACGGTTAAGCTGCAGCTGCTATGGAAAAAACACAGGGACTTCAACATATAGTCACGGCCCAGGATCCACCTCGCCATTGCGCCTTTTTTCTGGATCAACAGCAGAACAATGAGCAGGATGAGATTGTTTTACACCACGTTATACGTTGGGTCGCAGGGAAGCGTTTGGTGGCAAAGGGGAGTTGGCGGGGAAAAACGATTTTCGCCAAGCTCTTTTTTGGAGGACACCGGTCACATTCGGCCTGGCAGCATGAACGGCGTAGCCTTGGCTTCATGGCCGATCACCGGATTCTGGCGCCTGATGTTCTGCATTCCGGAACTGCGGAACAGGGCAAGGTGTTTGTCCTGTTGATGCAAGCAATTGAACCGGCTGTTGCCCTGGGCGAGTTGTGGTCGGCCTGTCTTACTCTTGCTGATAAGATAAGTCTGCTCCAAAAAGTAATGGCGGTGCTGGCGGCTCACCATCGGCTCGGTCTGGCCCAGCGGGATCTGCATTGGGATAATTTCCTCTGTAAAGATGGGGTGATTTACACCCTGGATGCCGGGGATCTCACCATTGCCCAGACCCCATTGTCTCAATCTCAGCGAGAGGATAATTTGGGACAGTTTCTCAGTCTGCTTCTTCCTGTGGAGGATGGTCTCATTTCGGATATTATTACCCACTATAATAACCTTTCTCCTGACAGCAAACCCGTGTCAGCCGCACAGGTCCAGACCCGTGTGGCGAAAAAACGGTGGCGGAAACATAGAAAATATACAGGGAAAAAGATTTTTCGTAAGTGCACCGAGTTTTATTGTCAGCGGAGCTGGCGACAGGTGGTGGTGTGTAACCGCAATTATCTGGGTGATGTGGAACATTTTTTATCAGAGCCCGATCAGTCTCTTGGTCTGCCGGGAACAGTCATGCTGAAAGAGGGCAACGCCTGCACGGTATGGTCGGTGCAGACAGGTACCCGAAAATATGTGGTGAAACGTTATAATATTAAGGGGTTCTGGCATGGGCTGGGGCGTCTTCTGCGGCCGACCAATGCCGCGCAGAGCTGGCGCGGGGCCCATCTGCTGGGGTGTTATGGTATTCTGACCCCGAAACCTGTGGCCTTTGTGGAAGAACGGTTTGGCCCATGTCGCGGCAGGGCCTATTTTATAACGGAATATATGGATGGCTGTGATTTTTGGGATTATTTCTTTGATCCCTCACGGAGTATGGGGGACAAGGAGGAGCGTGCCACCCAGACCAGGGATCTCTTCGGTCTTCTGCTTAAAACAGGTATACGGCATGGGGATATGAAGGGCCAGAACCTCATGGTGACTGATGCGGGCATTGGTTTGCTTGACCTGGATGATGTTTGTCAGTTTTCGCCAATTCTCGCTCGTTATTGGCATGGACGTGATCTCCACCGCTTTATGCGCAATTGGCAGAAGCATCCTGATTTGTTGCAGCTCTTTACTCATATTTTTTCGCAAAGCACATAGGTGGAAATGTCTTCTCGTAATTACATGGCCCCGGACGTCACCCCCCTCTTTGCATACCATGGACTGGTGGATTTTGATGCATGGTGGGATCTGGAAATCCCCCTGGTGGATGCCTTGAATCATCGTGGCAATGGCTGGAGTGGCGTGGCCTTTTCATCCCTGACAGCTGCAGATGGCTCGACAACCTCGTTTTACATAAAGTGCCAGGAGAATTATAATCAACACACTCTGAGTCATCCCTTTCTGGGGGTGCCCACGTTTCAAAAAGAGTTTGCTAATATTCAGCTGCTGATTAGCCTTGGGGTGCCGACCTTGACCCCTCTTTATTTTGCGGTGCGTAAGGTAAATGGCAAGCACCAGGCTATTTTGGTCACCTTGGCGCTCACCGGCTACGAAAGTCTTGATGGGGATTTTACGAGCAGGCTCGCGCCTGAGGTTCAACAGAAGGTCATGAGACGTTGTGGCCAAGTTTCTCGCAAGCTCAATGATGCCGGATATATCCATGATTGCCTCTATCCGAAGCATCTCTTCTATAGATACGCTGATACAGGAGTGGATGTCCGCTTGATTGATATTGAAAAACTCAAGTGGCGCCCCTGGAAGAAACGTTTGATGTATCGTGAAATTGAGCGTTTCATCCGGAGGCGTGGTGGACTCAGTGATGCTAATCTCCATCATTTCCTCGAGGCGTACTTCGTTTCAGGTCAGGTTGATCTTTCAGGGACAGCTTTGGCGCTAAAATTACGTTCCAAGGTGTAAATAGGGTCTCCTTTTCTCTTATGAATAAAATTAAAATTCTCCAGATCTGTCATGGACATGCGGCCCCCTTCGGGGATGTTGCTGTCCTTTACGCCCGTCTCTTTGACCCGCAAAAATATGAGTTAACGACCATCTTTCTCAAGAATGCACCTTCTGCTGAACTCCAGGATCGGTTGCAGCCGGGGCGAGTTCTTTTTTATGATTTAGACTCGGCCAAGATGAAAGGGCTCAAGCTTGGACTGATCCAAAAACTTCGTCAGGAAATAACGATCCATGATTATCAGATGATTATTGCCCATCGCAATAAGTCAATTTATCTGGCCTGTATGGCCAGCCTGGGGCGTGTAACTGTTATTGTCGGCGTGGTGCATGCCTATGGCGTTTTTGATTCATGGACGAGACGCTTGTTGCTCAAATTGAACAAGAAGCGCTTGCACCTGCTTGGCGTATCAAACGCGATTCGCGATGATATTGCCAGACAGGCCGAGAAAGTTGGTTTTAGACAGGTGTATGCCCAAGCTAATTGCCTTTCGGTTGGGGATCAGCAAGCCGCACATTATAGCAGGGAAAGGGCCAGGAATTTATTGCACCTGCCCCAAGACGTTGTGCTAATCGGTACAGCCGGTCGCCTGCATTGGGAGAAAGATCAGGTAACACTGATTAAAGCGTTCTCTCGCGTTGCCAACCAGATCCCCCATGTCCACCTGGTTATCATGGGCAGGGGGGAATTGCACCAGTATTTGGACAATCTCTGTCAGGAGCTCGGCATTGCCAAGCAGGTTACCTTTATCGGTATGATTCCCGAAGGGGCGCGCTATTTTAAGGCCTTTGATTTATTTGTCCTGTCCTCTGCCGTTGAACCCTTCGGTTTGGTACTTGTTGAAGCCATGGTGGCCGGTGTCCCGGTTCTCAGTTCACGCACAGGAGGGGGGGGGGAGATTCTTGATCGGGATGATTTTCTTTTTCCAATTGCTGATGTTGGTCTTTGCGAGCAGAGAATCCTTGCCTTGTTGGCAAAAGATGACAGGCAAAGAGAGGAAGATATTAACTGGGGATTGCAGCGAGTAGAGAATGAGTTCTCGGAGCAGGCCTTTTACAAGAGATTTTGGAACCAGCCCTTTTTGCTTGATTGGGAATATAGATAATATTGGAGCTTGTTTTCTCGTTTAGACGAAGTACATCAATTCTGATCAAGGTTCCCATTGGGGTCTATGTGAATCTTGGACTCGCATTGTTAATGATTATAAGAAGTTATAGGTGTTGAAAATTAAAAAGGATAAAGATGTTAAAGGAAATAAAAGCGTTTGCAGAGGGAAAAATACCAAAAGACGAAATTCTGAAGGCAAAAAAATACCTTCGATATTTAAAAGGATTTTATCTGCAAATGAGATATTATGGCAATTTGAAAAAGCTTGCCAGGCACTGTAAAACAGATAAGGAAAGTAAACATTTTTATACTCAGCATTATCATCGTCACTTTGGGGCACTGCGTAAGAAAAAGATGAATGTTCTGGAAATTGGCATCGGGGGTTATGATAGACCCGGGCATGGAGGCAAATCACTTAGAATGTGGAAATATTACTTTCCTCGAAGTAATATTTTTGGGATCGATATTTACGACAAGTCTGGTGTTGATGAACGGCGTATTAAAACGTTTAAAGGAAGTCAGAATAAGCCGTCTTTTCTCAAAGACGTTGTCGCTCAAATTGGCCATCTTGATATCATTATTGACGATGGTAGTCATGTAAATGAACATGTTATCACTTCATTCAAAACACTCTTTCCCCTCCTCAGCGATACTGGTATTTATGTTATTGAAGATACGCAAACGTCATATTGGAGTGACTATGGTGGCAATAGTGAAAATTTCAATGATATGAACAATATGATAGGTTTTTTTAAGAGCTTAGTTGATGGTCTAAATTATGAAGAATATAAGATCGACAATTATTATTCTTCCTATTTTGATGAACATATTGTTTCAATAAGTTTTTATCATAACCTTATTTTTATTCAAAAAGGTTCTAATAAAGAAGGTAGTAATCTCAACTGAAAGATGACTGTTAAGACTGTCGAATTGGTGGTGAGGATTTATTTGCCGTGATATCGATTTGTTTTTGCAAAAAGTTAGAAATCTGAAAGGAAATGGTGTTTATCAAAAGCTGTGAATTGTAAAAAGGAATATATCTCTCGTTTAGTGGTGTGAGTTGTTTTAATGTTTAAAAAATTCTGAATAGAATTAAAAATGATACTTAGGTAGGAATTTGAAATTAAGAAAAATGCTGAATAACGTTTTACAGAGTGGTCGGTATTGCGTGAGTAAAATTAATCCGGCCTTAAATCGGCCCAATATAGCTCTTGCTAAGGTGAATGTTGAACATTTCCTTGCCAAGGAATTGCTCAGTGGAGATGATTTCTTTTTCGTGCAAATTGGTGCCAATGACGGCAAGCGGGCGGATGATTCCTATGGGTTTATAACAAAGCACCACCTGCACGGCATTGTTGTTGAGCCATTACGTGATATGTTTGATAAATTATGCGAAAATTACGCATCAGAACCACAAATAGAAAAAATAAATAAAGCTATTCATGCCGATGCGACAACAATGCCCTTATATCGAATAAAAAAGGATGCCGGAGTGCCTGACTGGTGTCATGGTATTGGTTCGTTTAGCCGGGAACACCTGTTGAGCGGGGCCAAAAAAGTACCCAATATTGATCAATATATTGTTGAAGAAGCTGTTGACTGTATCTCTTTGCCAGAACTCTTTACCAGTAGTCATGTGCAGCATATCTCCTTTCTGCAGATAGATACGGAGGGGTATGACTTTGAAATTATAAAGATGGTGGATTTCAAGACGATTAAACCTCGAATTATTCGCTATGAGTGTAGCGTCATGTCCAAGGCTGATAATCAGGCCTGTGTTGAGTTGTTAAGCTCACACGGCTACCAGTTCTTTGACGAGGGCAATGATATCATCGCCGTATTATGAAAACTCCTTGAGGAGTTCCTGTATCCTTGAATTCCATGTGTATTTTTGCCTGAAAAGGTCGTATCCTTTTTGGGCAATTTTGTTTCGCGCCTCATCGTTTGCAAGATAGTAGGTAACCTTGTCCAGGAGTTCTTCCGAGGATGAGTAGCTTTCAATTTCTTCACCAATTTTGAATAAATCAGCGAGCTCCTGAGTATGGTCAGTGAGGAGAAATCCCTGGGCGGCAAGGGTTTCAAAGATCCTCAGATTAATGCCTGTCTCTACCCCATAGAAGGTGGAACGGGTGATGTTGAGGATGATTTTACTCTTAAAGAGTTCCTGGTGTAATGCCGTGCCCCATAGTGACTTCGTGTTTATCTGTTTATTGAGCTGGGGAGAGATCAGGGCTTTGTTGCGTTGCCATCGGCTCCCATAGACCACCAGATTGAATGGGGTTAAGTTCTCAAGAAGAAAAATACGGCGCATGTCAGCGCTGCCGACAAAGAGAACATCGTGCTCCTTCTTTATGGGATCTTTTGACTTGGCAATAGGTTTGGCCCCAAAGGGGAAATAGACACAGTTTAATCCCTTATTTTTGTTGATTAAATTTGCTGTTGCTTGTGAAAAAGAAAAGATCTTCTCATAGAGGGGCAGTTCGTTCTTGATGAAATAGAGGAGTTCTCTTTTGTGATTGAAGAGGTTGCCTGTGTCTGTGTCATAGAGGTAGAGTTTGAAACCATATTTCTTTTGTAGGTCCTGGATCAAGTATAAATCGAAAAAACGGTAGAGAAAGCCTATCACGACAATGAGATCAGGCTTGGTCTCAGAGATTAACTTGTTGATACTGTTATTGGTGATTTTTGGGTTTCGGTAATAATCCTCCTTGAGGATCTGGCGGTGAATTGCTTTTTTCGCGGTGCTAACCAGTTTGTATAATGATTTATGGGGCAGATCTGCTGAGGCCGCATAGGTCGTCATCACATTGTGGTTGAGGAAGGACTCGTTGATTTCTTTGCCAAGGGAAATGCCACTGATGCCATCAAGGATTAATAGATTCTTTTTCATATCTTAGTCTCAAGAAGAGGGGCTTTGGGGATATTTATTTTAGATAGGTAGTTATAGCATCACTGGCAACTAAACATCCACCCTGCCTTGTTCTGGCGTATGCCCTGAAGTCATTCAGGGTTTCATGGGTATCTCTTTCAGTCTCTAACTCTCGCAAAAGTCTATCCACCGCCTCCTGCCAATTTTCAACTTTCATCACCATGTCCTGCTGAAAAATTTCCCCGCCCACCCAATGAAAGTTGGACCATGACGGGCCGATCACGGGGCGAACACCGACACTGAGTGGCTCGAGGAAGTTCTGTCCCCCTAAGGGCGCAAGGCTGCCGCCCACAAAAGCGGCCTGTGCCCGTTGGTACCCTTTGCTGAGTTCGCCGATGGTGTCCCAGAGGATGACGGTGTTCGGTGCAACGGCTTGGCTGGTTTTTGAGCGGAGCTGATAGGTGATGTTGGCTCCATGAAGATGCTGCCTCCAGGCCGTAATGCGTTCCATGTGGCGTGGGAAAAGGCCAATGACGATGTCTGGACGAGCGCTGAGAAGAGACTGGATCATGTGGCAGACGACCTCTTCCTCCTCCTCACGAATGGAGCCCAGGGTAATGAAGGACGTTTCCTCGGCAATGAGCTCGGTGAGGGGCATTGTCTGGTCTGGTGTTGTACTCATGCGGAGCAGCCGGTCAAATTTAATATTGAACATGGTTTCAACCCGCTTGTCTCCAAAGACGGCCTGGAAACGTTTTGCGTCAGCATCACTCATGGCAAGAATGTGGGCGGGGCCGATGTCCTGCCAGATTGCCGGCATGCGCAGGTAGCCATTCATGCTCGTTTCGGTCATCCTGCCATTCACCACAAGTACGGGGACATCCATGTGCTTACACCCGCTCAGGAGTCCTGGCCAGAGTTCACTTTCAATGAGCACCATGAGCTTCGGTTGCGTCATCTTGATGGCTTTAGACATTGTTTTAGGCCGGTCAAAGGGGCAGTAGCGTATGGTGAGGCTGATGTTCTCTGAGACCGATTTAAGCCTGTCTAAGATGTTAAACCCTTCGGATGTATTGGTGGTGATGAGAAGAGCAGTTTTTTGGTGGGGGGCAAGTGTGATTAAGATTTCTTCAACGAGATACGCTTCACCCACCGAGGCGGCCTGAATCCACAGGTCGACCTTGGGGAGCGGGGTGTGCAGCAGACGTTGGTCATAACCAATCTTCATGCGTTTATGAAAGCGTAATAATGGCGCCATGACGGCCCAGAGTGCACGATAGAAGATCAGCGCCGTTCGGGTGGCGCGGCAGAGACTTGTCTTGCTCATGATGAACCCTGTTGTTTTTTAATGACGGCTTCAACAATGGCAATATCCTCCGGACGATCCACGCCGTATCCCTGATGCTCGGTAATAACCACGTGGATGGGGATATCATTTTCCATGAGGCGCAGCTGTTCCAGTTTTTCGTGTTTTTCCAGGGAGGAATTTTCCAGGGCTACAAATGTTTTCAAGACGCCCATGCGAAATCCATAGAGGCCGATATGGCCAAGGTAGGAGTCGTGGTCATTGTCACGGGGGAAGGGGATTTGCGCCCTTGAAAAATACAGGGCCCTGCCAGATTTTGAAATCACCACCTTGACCTGATTCGGGTTGACGGCCTCTTCACGACTAATCTTGTGAGCCAGAGTTGTGACCTGGATTGCCGGGTCAACAAAGGGGGTCGCGAGTTGGCTGAGCATTGCAGGGTTGAGGGCCGGTTCATCGCCCTGAATGTTGAGAATAACGGCATCGTTCTCCACTTTCATTATGGTGGCAGCCTCAAGAACCCGTTCTGAACCACAGGTGTGATCTGCGGAGGTCATGAGGATGGGGATGCCATACCCTTTGGCGGCATTGAAAATACGCTCATCGTCCGTGGCGAGTACGGTCTTGCAGAGATCCTTGCATTGTATGGCACGGTTGTATACATGCCAGATCATGGGTTTGCCAAGGATGGGTGTCAATGGTTTTCCTGGAAAACGTTTGGATTCGTAACGGGCTGGGATAATGCCGTAGCATGGTGGAGCTGGCATGGATTCTCCGTATAAGGGTAATTGCTTTAGAATGAGATAAAAATGTTTCTATATGTACCATATTCCCAGATGTTTGTGTATGGTTCTAATTAGTTGTACTGAAGTGAGAGAGGCCTAGTCATTTTTAATGACTGTGAAGCTGTTTACTGTTGGCTTGTAACGTTTCCTGGGGTCAAAGGTTGCAGCCATTTTTGTGTATACAGGCTATATAGATCATCTCTTTCAGGCAGGATGAATATTATAAACAGGTGGGAATCATGAGTCATAAGGGTCAGGTTGAATCAGTTGGTTTTATGTCGAAAACAGTATGTTTTGTATTGGGGAAGATTTTTGATCTTTCACTGAGCCGTTTTCCAAATACCGTTCAGATTGAGACGACAAACGGGTGTAATTCAAAATGTATCATCTGCCCCCATAGCACCATGGACAGACCCATTACAACCATGGGTGATGATCTCTTTAAAAAGGTCATTGATGAATGTGTGAAGTTTAAGTGTGGTAATGTGCATCTGCATAATTTTGGGGAGCCCTTTCTGGATCGAAATATTATTGAGCGTATTAAATATGCCAAGGCGTCTGGTTTGGCCAAGGTGAAAATTTTTTCCAATGGCTCTCTCATTACCGAAAAACTTGTCGTTCAAATTATTGAAAGTGGTCTGGATGAAATTAAAATTAGTTTTGACGGGGCCAACAAAGAAGAATTTGAGAAAATTCGCTACCCGCTAAAATTTAATGTGGTGGTGAATAATATAAAAAATCTGGTGGCGATGCGGGATAAAATGCAATCTCCTTTGAAGATTAAGGTGTCATGCAGCAGCACCTCAGATAAAAGTGAGACCATGGTTTCACTGGAAAATTGTGTGGACGACTTCAGCTTTGGCAAATTGCATAACTGGGGTGATTCGGAAATTTCATCATCGGAGAAGAGTAAAAAGAGAAAACCCTGCTCCAGAGTATGGCGCACCTTCACGGTGCTGGCGGATGGTAAGGTTTCACTCTGCTGTTTGGATTATGAAGGAAAGGTTGTGCTGGGTGATGTGAATACAGCATCCATTGCCGAAATATGGAAGAATGAAGCCTATCGGTTGCAAAGAAAGATTCATACCCGGGCCCGGCAGCATAAAATATCTATTTGCAGTAATTGCTCTAAATCGCTGATCTAGCTTTTACGTGGGATTGTATGAGATTTTGTTTTTGTCTTTTTAATTATTTTCCCTTTGGTGGACTGGAAAGGGATTTTATGGATATCAGTCAGGCCTGTCAGGTTGCGGGCCACACCATCGAGGTGTTCACCGGTGATTGGCAGGGCGATGTCCCTCCGAACATGCGGGTTACCATCCTGCCTGTGCAGGGTTTCAGTAACCACGCAAGGTCCCGTTCCTTTCACCAGCTGTTCATGGAAGCGATAAAGGGGCAAGAGTATGATCTGGTGGTGGGGTTTAATAAAATCCCTGATCTGGATGTCTACTATGGCGCGGATGTCTGCTATCTGGCCCGGATGCGTCGGTCCCGCAGTTTTCTCTCCATTCTCACCCCACGCTATCACCTGCTTTCACGGTTTGAGCGCGCTGTTTTTTCACCGGAATCATCCACCCAGATTATTCACCTGGCTGAACCTGAGAAGAGAAATTATCAGGACTGCTATGACACGCCTGATGAACGCTTCCATTATGCCCCCCCCGGGGTTGATGTCCCCCGTATCCGCGCGCACCTTACCCTTAAGATTCGGGCCAAGATGCGTGCTGAACTTGGTCTGCAGGCGGGTGATATCGGACTGCTCATGGTTGGTTCAAACTATTACACCAAGGGGGTGGACCGTGCCATTCATGCCATGGGTTCCCTGGCCAAGGCGGTACAGCAACGGGTGCAGCTCTATGTGGTTGGCAAGGGTAAGGCGTCGCCTCTGACAAGGCTTGCCCGCCAGTATGGGGTGGCGGAGCAGGTGCATTTCATGGGGGGGCGGGATGATGTGCCCCGCTTTCTTGTGGCCTGTGATTTTCTCCTCCAGCCCTCGGTGAATGAGAATACCGGCAATGCCATTGTTGAAGCCATTGTTGCCGGCATGCCGGTTTTGGCCACAGAGACCTGCGGTTATAGCGAGCATGTGCTGAAAGGGGATTGTGGACTGGTGGTGATGGGTGCATTTAGCCAGGATAACATGAACGTCCTCCTGGGTGAATTGCTCACTTCCACAAGAAAAAGAGAGTGGCAGGAGAATTGTCTCCATTATGCCGAGGCCCATGACCTTGGTCATCGCCCCCAGATTGTGACGCAACTTTTAACCGATATGGCGACACTGAAGCAGGCAGGATCATGATGGATTTTTCCCCCTACACCTCTGTTATTCAAACAATGTGCTTCGATGAAGAGAGGATTATCTGCAATCAACTGTTCAGGGATGCGTTGCGTACCCATGATTTAACCTCTTTTGCTGCGATCTTTAATTTTACCGGTGGCGAGTGCCTCAAGGAAAAAGACGGCCTTGAGATCCGTAAGATCGCTTTTGCTGATGATGTGTCTTTCTTCATCAAGAAACATTGGCAGCCGCTCAAGGGGAGATCGTTTAAGGGTGAGGGATGTGTTGAGTTTGCTGAATATGTCTCCTTTCGTGAAAACGGTCTCGCAACCCCTATTCCTGTGGCGTGTGGGGAAAAGCGGCAGGGTGATGTGCTCACCTCATTTCTGATAACGCAGGATTTTTCGCCCTTGGTTGATCTTGAAGGGCTTGTGCTTGATCATCCGGATTTTTTTCGTGGGGAGGCCAATCGCCAGAAACGGTGCAAGGTGTTGAGGGCCATCGGCAGATACGCCAGGCAGATGCATGGTGCAGGATGTAACCAGAAGGATTTCAATGCCACTCATATCTTACTGGGGGATGTCGATTCAGATTTGCCCCGGGTGGCT
The DNA here is from genome assembly GCA_027859235.1 of Desulfobulbaceae bacterium. Lineage (GTDB taxonomy): Bacteria > Desulfobacterota > Desulfobulbia > Desulfobulbales > SURF-16 > JAJRUT01. The sequence goes on along the minus strand of JAQIBE010000318.1, from coordinate 692 downwards.
CTGTTTGATCTGCAACGGGTAGATCGGAATCCGTTGCAGCGGTTACGCTGGCCCGTGAAGGCCTTGGCTGAGTTATTGTTTACCCTGCCGGAGGATCAGTTTGACCGTGAAGATCATGTCTTCCTGTTGCAGGCGTATCTCGGCAGGTCAGAGTGGTCTTTTTTGGATCGGTTGCTGTATCGCTGGATTCAGGCCAAGAGAAACAGCATCGCTCGTCACTCACAGAAGCGAAATCTTGCCCCCAAGATGGGCTGATCTCCCGTTAGTCACAGCATTTCTTGTACTTCTTCCCACTTCCACAGGGACACGGGTCATTTCTGCCTATCTTCTCACCATCCTGAACAGGTTGTCCAGGCCTTGGTATCTTTATGGGTTGGAGCCGTTCTGTCACCGGGGTGAAGCAGGCCCAGGCCTGCATTTCTTCTATGACATCGGTGATGGGGGCAAGGCCCTGGTCTTCCTTTAAGTCTTTCAGGTTTTCTGCAGGGGAGCGCTGCAGCAGTTCCCTGGCATCGTTCCAGGAGATAAAGGTCTCATTGGTCAAATTTGCCTCGTAGGCCCGCTCCAAGGGTGTTGCGCAACGGTTTGTGCCCAGTCGGCTTACCCCGTCGGCCAGATAATTCCACACATGGGAAGGCTCTTTTTCCAGTTTATTGGTGAGGAGTTCCCGGAAATAATCTTCAATAGTTTCA